>NZ_JBVVAJ010000006.1:0-220360 GCF_055792805.1 Microvirga sp. HS2 | reverse complement strand
GCGGTACTGACCGCTTCATTGCCGCTCAGCGGACCGCCAGGTCAACGCTGACGGTGATCACGATCACCAGAACGAGTGATCATGATCGTGTGGAACCACTGATCACCATCCCTGGAATGCGCACTTCCACTCGACCACGATCCGGTCCTTCCACTCTCATCGGCAGGATGAGAACGGCTCATGAGCTGAAGAGTTCTGGAGAACGACCGGAGGAGGAGCGGGCGGAGAGGGGTTGAGGTGGAACGCCGCACCCTGCAACAAGCCAATCAGGCGATCGTTTTACACTCATTCCTCCCGAGACCGCTCCTGTGACTAGCCCGCTTCACCCTGTGTGGAGCGGGCCTTTTCATCTTGGAGATCCAGGCTTCGGAAAGAGATGTATCGGCTCGGTGGAGGGGGAGGATCCCTGCGTCCCGGGGGGCGCGGCTCATTCCCCTCATGGCCGATATCCGCTAAGCTCGCCGTCCGCTGATGGTCTTCAGCGGCAGCCAGACAGGCGAGTTTTGGACATGAACTGGGATCTTGATCTGCTGATGCTCGATGGAGCGCTCGGCGGCACATTGGTTGGCAGCCTTTTCGAACTGGGAGAGGCTTATCTTGACCTTCCGAGTGGGGTCGAGCCGCCTGCTCATTTCATGGCGGAGATCGCCGTGGTCAGCATTGCCGGCGCCGTTCTGTGCGCTCTCGTGGCTGTCTGCATGAAACGCCTGAAGCCGGGATCGTGACCAGGCGCGGCGTTGCCGGTTTTATGGATCCGGCGCAGGTAAGCCTTGGGGCGGGCTGTCCCCGCGTTTCCTCCCGATCTTTGCCGTTCATTCCCTAAAGCGCCGAACCTGAATTTTGGGGGTTGCGCCGAAGGGCTAAAATAGCTAGAGGATCCAAGCCGTTCGGCAGTCGGAGCGTAGCGCAGCCCGGTTAGCGCACTAGTCTGGGGGACTAGGGGTCGGAGGTTCAAATCCTCTCGCTCCGACCATTTATTTCAAAGGCTTAGGGCACTTTTGCTTCCGAGACGGTAGTGCTCCGGAAGCATATCGGAAGCACGAAGAGGGGGGTGCCTCCTCGATGCCGCCATCGAACCTGTAGCAGGCATCTCAGGCGATGCCCTAAAATCCTTCGGCATTCCAACGCTCCTCTCGCGCTGTGCCAATAGCGCCAAAAAACCTCCCGGCTTTTCCTGCACCGTTAGGCTACGGCACGCAGACGATGCTCCTCGCCAGAGGCCCCTACGCACAATTGCTTCCGGCAGCCCTTACCGACACGCTTGTTCTACTGATTTTACGTTCGCTCTGGGTTATCGCGGCCGTGAGAAGCTTTTTGCATCTCTCGACAGCGATTGCGGAGGACGAAGCTCGGGCACGTGACAGGCCAGCTGAGAATGCCGCCGTAAACGAACTTGACGACTACAAGATGCCACCTGGCTATGGCTCAAGGATCGAGATGCCGCACTGACTGCACTTTTTTCCGTGTTTGGACGGGAGGCTGAAACTTAGGGGAGGAAAGAGTCTGACAGAGCAGGGCTTCGCAGGCCTTGCGAAGAGCTCAATGGATTTGTTTAGGCGAGCCGCAGCTACGGCACTGATTGAGTAGGCGTTCCAGCCGCTCCTAACGCCTCAGTCAGCCTCGCAAGAATGAGCGCCTCGTCCCGGACCGCAGACGGCGCTTTCATCGGGGCTCTATCCCAAACTGCATAAGCCAATGCAACGCGCTCGGCAGCCAAGATATAGAGGTTGGGGATCTCGCACTCGCCCCACTCGAACGCCTGATACTTCCGAGTATTCAGTTCAAGAAGATTGGCCATCGCGCTCTGTGAGAAACTGAGGCCCATTCGGATTTCAATCAGCTTGTTGGCTCGGTCCAAGTCGTTCATCTTCGCCCCCGAAGTCAGTCAGGGCGATAGGATGCCTCGGAGACTGCCGTGTCATTAGACCAAATGGTCTAGTGAGGGGGCAGATTGCACTCGTGGTTAATAGCAGGGGATTGTGCTGCTATGCCCGGTTGGGCTGCTCGTCGAGCGCATTGCGGATCGTTTGGATCACGTCGGCCATCCGGTAAGGCTTCGGTATGTAGCGAGCCGCGGGAGCCGCTCCGCTGAAGCCAGCCGGCAGCTTGCCTGAGACGACGATCACCACAATGTCCGGGTACATCGTCTTGGCCGCATGGGCCAGATCCAAGCCGTTCAATCGGCCGGGCATGTCAACGTCTGTAAAGAGTGCACTCACATCGCCCCGAGCAGTCAGAACGGTCAGAGCAAAATCAGCCGTCGAAGCCTCGATGACCTCGAAACCTTCGTCCTCGAACACGTCGGCTGCGAGAGCGCGCACGAGCGGCTCATCCTCAACGACGAGGACGACAGGAGGAGCGGCCACGATACCCGGATCCGACATAGGCGCGGACAATAGGATGATAGTCATAAGCCGTCAAAGCATAACTTTGGAGGCAGACCTTCTTGCCGGATGGCCTCTCTCGGAGTGGATCAGTCCTTCTGACGCAGCATGGACGACAGGGATGGCACCGGGAGGAAAGCAGGCCACTTCGACATAAGGACCGCGCAGTCGTGCCCGGAGACGACTTCACTCAGACTTCTTGGGATCCGAGGATTGTTTCAACTGTGCGGCCAGATTTCGGAGAATCCGCCTGATATGCTCTTTGACGCGCTGGCGTTCGCTGTGGGCGTCGGGCTGTTGAGGACGGTCGCCGTCCTGCACCATGAATGATAACTCCGGTCCCGGACTATCCGTGACAACCAGCGTATTTAACTCCAGGCGATGATTGCAATATGTACCAGTGCAAAGAGCACTATGCGCAGTTCTTCGGAGGAACATATCAACCGCCGGCGCGACTTGCTGGTTGATATTTCATCGTCCAGTTAACGTCCGGGATAAAGTTGCAGAATTTTTTCTGTCTTGAAGAGAACTAACTTATGTTTATCCATTTGGGTCGCCCGGATTTCCACTTTAGCTCCTGTTGTCCTCCAGAGTGACCTCCCGCTTCTATTTCAATCTTAGCAATGGAATGGACATGATCCGCGACGAGGAGGGGGTTCTTGTCACGGATCTTCAGGCTGCCGTGATCTACGCGATGGAAGTCATTCAGGAACTGCAAGCAGAAGACCCGATTTCGGCGGCTGAGTGGCAGGGTTGGAGGCTCGACATCACGGACGACGCCGGGGGCGTCATTGAGAGCCTCCCGCTCAACGATCCGTACTCGGAGAGTTCCTCTCGGCATTAGCACCGATCCTCGGGCGTAGCACACTCTTCAGCCCACGAACTGACAGCCTGTGCGGCTAATCCGTTCGCGTCTGCCCAGCCCTTTGCGCATCCCACGCTGAGAGCAGCCACGGCACCTGTGATGCGGATAACGGCCTGGAATAGAGATAACCCTGCGCGTGGTCGCAGCCCAACTCCCGAAGGCGCTGTGCCTGCCCCCAAGTCTCGACGCCCTCCGCAGTCATCTGGATGTTCAACTTCCGGCACAGTCCAATGACCGCCTCGACGATAGCGTCATCTCCGATGTTGTGTTCCAGGCCTTTCACAAAACTCTGGTCGATTTTGACGTGATCGACCGGGAACTGCTTGAGGTGCGTCAGCGAAGCATAGCCGGTTCCAAAGTCGTCGAGAGCAATTCGGACGCCTCGCCGATGCAACTGTGCCAGGATGGCAGAGGCATGCTCCGAGCCTTTGCCGAGGAAGACCGTTTCGGTGACTTCAACCTCGAAGTGCTTGGATGGGACGGATGCGCGTTCCAGGAGCACGAGGAGTTCGTCGGCGAGCCTCGGCTCATCGAAGGCCGACGCCGACAGGTTGATCGCCACACGTCCAAAGGTGAGGCCGGACTCAAGCCAAACGCGCATGTCGGAAACAGCTTTGATGCCGATCTGCCTACCAATGGCGCGCGCCAATTCAGGATCATGAAAGGCCGCTCCGAAGACGTCCGGCGACAGAAATCCCTTGCTGGGATGGTGCCAGCGGGCGAGCGCCTCAAATCCCACAATCTTGCCGGTCGCAAGGCACACCTTCGGCTGATAATAGGGGACGAACTGACCGCTTGAGACCGCTTCGTGAACCTCCCGCCCGAGTGCAACCCGCTGCTCTCTGGCGAGGCGCAGCTTGGACGAATACGTGACGACGCGCTCTCGCCCATGCGCCTTGGCGTACCGGAGCGCGAAGTCTGCATCATTCATCAACTCGGTCGGTGTGGACGCATGGTCGGGGAAAGCAGCCACACCGATGCTCGCTCTGCCAGTGAGCCGCCGTCCGGCATGGGTGAAGGGGCGGCGCAGTGTCTCGATCACGCGATCCGCGAAACGGGTTGCGTGATCCAGGGTCAGCGGCTCAACAACCATGATCGTGAACTGATCGCCGCCGACGCGGGCCACGGTGTCGCAATCCCGGATCATGCCTAAGAGCCTCACGGCCGTTTCCTTCAGCAGGGCATCGCCTGCCTCATGACCGAGGGTGTCGTTGACCTCCTGGAATTGGGCCAGATCAACCAGCAGCAGGCTGACGCTGGTGCCATTCTGTCGGGCCTCTCTGAGAGCCTGCTCCAGTCGGCGTTGGAACAGGACCCGGTTCGGTAAGCCCGTGAGAGGGTCATGATTGGAGGAGCGCCATGCCTCTTCCTCGGCCATCTTGCGGTCGGTGATGTCGAATGTGATGCCGATCAGATGATCAGGACCAGCCCGTTCCGCTCGTGCGCCCAACCACATCATCCGTCCGCTAGACGGGATGTACCGGAACTCCGCCGTCTCAGGGGCCTGACGATCAGTTCGCCGGATGAACGACTCGGCCTGTGCACGATCCTCGGGGTGAACCCTCCGGAGAAACTCCGAGAGCGGACCGGATCCGACACCAAGCAACTCAAGAGCGTTGGCCGAGCGGGTCACATACTCCGTCGCCAGATCGCGCTCCCAAGCCACCATGCGGCCTGCCCGGAGGGCCAGCTTCAGCCGCATTTCGCCGGCCCGCAGTGCATTCTCCAACTGCATGCGGTCGGTTACGTCCTGAATGGTTCCGATCTTGCGGACCGGTCGCCTCTCCTCGTCGAGGAGTGTCCGGCCACTTGTGGCAACCCAGCGTTCCTGGCCGTCGTCAGCACGGATGATGCGGTACGTGCCGCCATAGCTCGGCCCGCTGGCGGGCCAGTCGGCGAAGAACTTGCTCTCCACGTCGCGCCGATCATCCGGGTGGACGCAATTTAGAAAACTCTCGCGCGTGATCGGAGCATCGGCCGCGATGCCGAGGATGCGTCGGGCCTCGGCTGTCCATTGCCGGTGCCCGGTGACAAGATCGACATCCCAAATTCCCATGGCTGTCGTTTCGAGGGCAAGCCGCAGGCGCTCCTCACTGGTCCGAAGCGTCTCTTCTGCCTGCTTGCGCTCGTGAATGTCGGAGATTGCTCCAACCCATTCCTCGATCGTGCCCTCTTCGTTCTTGAGGGGCACACCGCGATCCGCCACCCATCGGTACTCGCCGCTGACATGCCGGATGCGGAACTCGCAGCTATGGGGCTCACCGGACCGCAACGCGTTGGTCCAAGCAGCAGATACACGCTCGCGGTCATCAGGGTGAACTGTGCCGAACCACCAATCCGGCTGGTTCTTCTCAACGGCGACACCGCAAAACGCATCCCACCCTTCACCTTCGAGAGAAGAGCCGTCCGGGGTGACGCGCCAGAGGATGGCGGCATTCGCCTCCGCGATTGCACGGTGCTGCCGCCGCGTTCTGTCGTCTTCTTGCGGCGGTTCCTGGTGTGCCGTCACATCGCGCGAGACGGACAGCAGGCGCTCTGTCCGCGCAGCCCTGGTCCGCATCAGCGTGACAATTACATCCCACCGCTTGAGCGCGCCACTGGCCGTCGCGCGCTCCCCCTGGAAGCGTCCGAACTTCCCAGCTTTTGCGTTCTGGACGGCAGCCTGTGCCGCTTCCTGGTCCTGGTCTGCCCAACATTGGACCCAGGAGCGCCCCGCAAGAGAGCAAACATCGCTGATCCCCATGACGCGAAGGCCGCCTCCGTTCATCAGGAGCAGGCGGGCATCCAAGTCGAGCACCTCGATGCAATCGATGCTGGTGTCGAAAATTCCGATCAGAAAATCTTCGGCGGTCACGATGTGTCTTTGTTGCTGCCTAGCTCTGTTGGTTGGGATATCCGCGCCCAGGCAGCTAGCCTCGCGCCTGCCGCCACGTTCTGGATGCTATGATCATGCGCACCAGAGGCAAGACCGTGAGTCCTGCCAATGAGCCTGCCACCGTCGCAATGAGAAGAATCGTCACAGGGGTTCTTTCAAGTCGATGCTGTTGCTTGGATCAAGAACGGAACAGGCATCAGCTCAGAAAGCTGTATCCCACGTGCCGCTGCGCCTGGATCGGATCGTAGCCGAGGCGGTGGCGCAGTTTCTTGCGCAACTTGCTGATATGCCCCTCGACTACGGTTTCCTCCAGTTCGTCGGAGGCATCGTAGATCGTGCGGTAAATCTGGCCCTTTTGGACCCAGCGGCCGCGATGCCGCACCAGATGCTCAAGGATGTCTCGCTCCCGGCGGGGCAGGGGCAGGCTGATGCCATCGATCTCGGGGTCTCGTCCATCAAAGTAGACTTTGAGACGCTCCGATCCGGTCTCCGTCGCCTGGTCGCCATTGATACGACGCCAGATGGCTTCCGAGCGAGCGAGGATCTCGCGGACATGAATGGGCTGGCGCACCACGTCATCAAACTGGGCTGAGAACAGGTGGAGGGTCTGCTCCAGAGAGCGCGCCTCGCACAGGGCAATGACCGGTGCCGGAGAGCGTCGGCGGATCGTGGCCGCCATGGCGGTCCGTTCCTCGCACTCGCCGAGCAGAAAGCCCCGGACGTTGGCCAGGACGCCGCTGGCGCTCGTCTCGATCCAGCGGTGAAACTCCCAGGAGGGCAATCCCAAGGCTGAGACGCCTTCCTGGTCAAAACTCGTGACGTATCCGGCCGTGATCGTCTGCCGCTCATCGACAACAATATGCATGGTTCTGTGCCCCCACAGACGCTTCCGAAGATCACAGGACCGCTTTGCCGAACAACAACTCCAAGTGTAGTTCGGCAAAGTGCTTAGGCACAGGAGTACGCTATGCAGTTGAAGCCTTTTACAAAGCCTCTTTCAACAGCGGTCCGGACATTCGCGAATCAAGCGATGCTATGACTTTTGTCCTTGTTAGGGCGTGACATGACGTTAGGTCCATTAGACCAGATGGCCTAGGGAATCCTAATCCCAGGCATGCCGAACGGCACTTGCAGGCTTCCGAAGCCTCACCACGGCGGGCAGCTCAAGCCTTCGGGGTCGGAGCCTGACACCTCCTGTTGCTAGATCTCCTCCCGTAGCCGCTCAGGGGCTGTCTCCAACCTGTTTTCGGGCAAGAGGGGCAGGTCTCGACGGCGAGGTCGTGGCAGCCCAGCGGTAGGCTGCGCCGGGGCGGCAGGCCTATCTCCCGGTCGATGTTTCATCATGCCCTGTGGCCAGGGAGGCTCAACGACGTGGTTTGGCCGAGGTATCATAGTTGTAGACGAAGTTGGCGTGGGTGGGTGTCCAAGGCGGCGTCGAGAGACGGGTTAAGAGTTCGCTCAATGCAAAGGGAACTGTTTCGGAGCGAAATCTATTTTCAGCGCGACGGCGCTTCACTGGCTGTCTTCACCATGGTGTCCTCTGGGGCTAGCCATCCCTCATGGATTTTCTTTCTGCCAAATCCCCCATTCTCTAGTAGATGAAGGCTCGCCGAGTCTGGCTAGGTGTGTAGCCGTACCGATTTGCGTTTAGATTTGATTTACTAAGGCGGTCTTCTACCAAATTTGGATTAGGAACCAATTTCGTTTGCCTGCGTCTTCAGGAATATAGGCTGATCTTCTTCAGCCTACTCTCACAAACCATGAGTTTTGTAGGTGAACTCCATGAAGCGTTCGCACGCCCTCACTTTGTCTGGCGCTGTCCTCTTCCTTGCTTTCTCGACGCCATCCTATGCCCAAGTCGTCAGAACTGCTCAGCAGTGCGTCCCGGCTGTCGCGGACGCTTCCATGTACCACAGCTGCCGTCTTCGGGTTGTTGCGGGTCAGGAAGTCTGCCGTTGCGCAATTCGACCTCAGGCGCTCCGCAGACTAGATCGCATACAAAACCAGGATCAGGATGCCACAATCACTGGATCGATCGGCAGCCGCCCTGCTTCCGGTCCGGGCCTCTCCAGTCCAGCCCGTGGGGCGACGGGTGTTATTAGCGGCGGCAACCGTGCTCCTGGAAGTGCCGGTGCTGTCGGCGGTGTCGGCAATTCCGGCACGGTGGGCTCGGGACCAGGCCCGAGCAGCGGCGGAGCCGTTGCTGACAACGGCGGCGCTGGGGCAGGGGGGCGCGGAAGTGCTGGCAGTGCAGGAAATGCCGGTGGCTCGCCCGATGGCGGCTCTACCAGTGGCACTGGCGGCAATTCTGGGCCTGGAAACGGTAACGCAGGAGGCCACGGCAACAACGGCCACGGTAATGACCCCGATGGGAATGATTCGTCCAATCCCGGTGGCTCGAACAATGGTGACGGCACCGATGCAGATGGTCCCGCCGGCAATGGCGGTGGCCGGGGAGGCGACGGCGGCCACGGGAATGGCAATGGCGGCGGCCGAGGTGGTGAAGGTGGCCGGCGCTAACAGTGTAAGGAAAGCCTAATCGAAGGGCCCCTAGCTAAGTTCGAGCTAGGGGCTTCTCCGGTTGCCTCGCTCGCCGCACTCTCCCATCCAGAGCACGGGGAGAGGTGAGGTATGGCCGAGCGCCATGAGCGGGGTAGGAAGGGTGCAGGGGCGGTTGGTCGTACCAAGCAGCTTCGGGGCCAGTCTCTTTGGGACAGTCTCTAACGTGACGCTTGAGATCACCTAAAACTGGCGGAACTGGAGCTTGCCGCGCCGCGCGCGTGAGGCGATTTGGGTTCCAGGGGAGACCCCGGCCACCGGGAGATCCACTGTCGGCTCATTCGTTCTCTCACCGGACGCCGAAACCCACGCGTGCCCGGACTGATAAGAGAAGAACGCGTGTCCTGTTTGATGAGACGGCAGAATCGATGTGGTGAGATTGTCCAGTACGTAGTCACCCTTGTCGGTGCGAGCCATCAGAACTGCATGCGCTACACCCTGCGCGGTTGCGCCTACGGCGATGGAGAGAGATGCAGCTGGCCAGCCGCGCTCTAACAGGAGCTTGCGCTTGAGGAGGGCGAAGTCTTCACAATCCCCTTTGCCGCTGCTGGGGAGTGCCCACACATCCTCGCGCCCATACTGCTCCATGTCTGAGACTTCAGTAATGGTGCTATTAACATAGTGGTTGACCTGCTGCAGCTGCGCCATCCGCTGAGGAGTCAGTGCGATGGATGCCGCAGGCCGTGCTGCAACGGGTGCAGAGGAAAGCCCAGCAATGAGTGCCAGCAGAATACTGCCTACAGCATGAGACAAGCGGATCATTGATAAGCCCCCAAAATATCTTCGCTGCGCCGGAACCCAAACCACCGGCCGCCGTTGACTTCATTCCTCTTAAAAAGTGATTCTAAGCCTAGAATAAGGCAGCTTATCCACGCGCACGGCGCGTTAGGAGACGCCCGTCCTGCTTCCGCCATTGTGCTGGAGTAAATCTTCAGCAGGCGTCCAACAGCTTCCTTTCAAACCGTCACGATGGGTTAATTGGCCCATGTCCAGCTAGCGCCACGCAACCCGGGTCGCACCATCTCAGAGCTATGGTCCTCCTTCGCCTCTTGCCCTTTCTCCGAGGAGCGGAAGTTGACTACGGAGAACGGTATACCTTCGCGCAGCTCGTGCTCCTGCACCTGCTTGTCGCGCCACTCGTCAGGCTGGCGGTTCTTGAGGCAGTTCAGCGCCGCGCCGGTCTTCTCGGAAATCGTCAGTGGCTGAGCGATGCCTTCCGCGTAGGAAGGTGGTCGAGAGGGGGAGGGTGATAGCCTTTTCGTGAGCGACGCGTCTCTCAAACAGCGCCCGCCTTCTGCGCCATAAAGCGGCTTTGCTAGTCAGATCTTAATCCTATAGAGGCATGGTTCTGTAGCGTCAGGCACGCTGGGCGGTCATGGTTCGGGCGCGGGGTCCACAGGCGCGCGAAGGCTGTCCATGGTAGACACGACGAGAACATTCAGCCTGCCGAAATGGCGGTTCACGCGCTGGTTGGCCGATCCCGGCAAGGACGTTCCGACCGAAATCCGCCATGCGCTGATCTCGAACCTCTTCGGGACCCTGCCCATCTTCATCGGGGGCGTGGCCAACACGATCCTGGTGTCGGCCGTCATCGCCGTGCGCAAGCCCGAGCCCCTGTTCCTGGCGTGGCTCTTCCTCGAGGTTCTGCTGGGCCTCGTGCGAACCTGCTTGATCCTGATCGCCTATCGGGCCGCAACGCGGCGACAGGAGACGCCCACAGATCTGTATCTCGTTCTCGCGCTCGTCTGGGCCTTCGGCGTCGGGGTTGGAGCCTTCATCAGCCTGCTGAGCGGCGATTGGATCGTGGCTGCCCTCGCGTGCCTCTCATCGGCTGCCATGATGGGCGGGATCTGCTTCAGGAATTTTGCCGCGCCCCGCCTGGCGACCGGCATGATCGTCCTGAGCTTCGGGCCCACCTGTCTCGGCGCGGTGATGTCCGGCGAGCCGATCATGCTGCTGACCGCCCTGCAAATACCGTTTTATCTCTACGCCATGAGCAAGGCTGTCTACCGGCTCAACGGGATGCTCGTCTCTACCATGCGGGCCGAGCGCGACAACGATCATTGGGCGCGGCACGATATGCTCACAGGGCTGTCCAATCGGCGTTCCCTGGTGGAACTCAACGAAACGCTGGCGCAGCAGGCCATCGTGCTCGTGCTGATGGATATCGATCATTTCAAGACCGTGAACGACACCTATGGCCACCAGGTCGGCGACGCCGTTCTTCAGGCCGTCGGGAAGATCATCGCCAGGCATCTGACGCCCTATGGTGCGGTCGGCCGCTTCGGGGGCGAGGAATTCGCGCTGATCTCGTCGACGGCCTCGGTCGAGGAGCTTCTTCCCGTGCTCGGCGAATTGTTGCTGATGATGGAGAGAACCCCCATCGTTGCCGCGAAGGCGACTGTTCGCCTGACGCTGTCCGTCGGCGTTGCTGTCCGCGAGTCCTTCGATCCGTTCGACCGGGCCTATTCGGAGGCCGACGAGGCGCTCTATCGCGCCAAACGGGCCGGCCGAAATCGCATTCAGGTGTTCGATCGGACCAAGGTCGCGGGCCGACGAGGCGAAGGAACCCGGGAGAGCGCCGCAATGCCTTCGTCGCAGAGCGGAAGGCGCGCAACCGGCGCCCTGGATCAGTTCAAGCTCGCAACACTCATGTCTCCCTGCTCGGACAGGCGCGGGCCGAACTGGGCCGTGCTGACCGTGGGGCGTCCGGTGATCAGTTCCGCGCAGCGGCTCCCGAGCATCATCGCCGGCGCGTTGGTGTTGCCCGCATTGATGTTCGGCATCGCCGAGAGATCGCAGACGCGCAGGTTCTCGACGCCGCGCACGCGCAGCCTTGAATCGAGCACCGCCATAGGATCGCTGGCTGCGCCCATTCGGCAGGTGCCGCTCGGATGATAGTTGGTCTTCACGAAGCGGCGGCAATGCTTCATGAGCGCTTCGTCGCTGAGGTCGTCGGGATCCGGGATCGCGATGCGCGCGATCCTTTCAGCGAGAGGGCTCGTCCGGAATGCCCGCAGGAAGAAGCGTTGCCCGTCGAGCATCGCGCGGGCATCCGCGGGGTCCTTGAGAAGATTGGGCGAGACGAGTGGCATGTCGTCAGGATCGGCGGAGCGGAGACGGACGAAGCCGCGGGATTTTGGCTTCACCACCACGGTGGTGATCGTCAGGCCGTAGGTGTCCTTGACGAGGGTGAGCGTGTCGCGGTCGAGATAGACGATCGGCACGCAGAAGGCCTGAATGGTCGGCTCGCCATCCGGATCGGTCGGGTTCACGAAGGCTCCGGCCTCCACGCCCGCGGAGAGGATCGGGCCGCTTCCGAACAGCCTGAAGTGAATTCCGTTGAGCAGCATCCGCCAGCCGACGCCCTGCTTGTAATAGCCGTAAGGGCCATTCGCCATCGCGATCATCGGAACCTCGGGATGGTCGATGAGGTTTTCGCCGATGCCCGGAAGATCGGCGATGCACGTGATCCCGTGCTCCTTCAGCCGGTCGGCCGGGCCGATCCCCGAGAGCATCAGCACCTGGGGCGTGATGAGCGCACCGGCAGCCATGATGATTTCGCCGTCCGCATGGACCTGATGATCCACCCCCTTCGCATCGCGATAGATCACGCCAGTGGCGCGGCCATTCTCGATGATGATCCTGCGCACGCGCGACTGCAGGCGGATCACGAGATTGGGGTTGTCGGCGAGGGGCGCGAGAAAGGCATAAGCGGCGCTGCTGCGTTTGCCGCGTCGGTTCATGAACTGATAGAATCCGACGCCGCGCTGCTTCGGTCCGTTGAAATCGGGATTGAACGGTTCGCCCAGCGCCTGCACGGCCTGCACGAACCAGCGCGACATGTCGTTGATGTGCCCGGGGTCGGAGACGAGCAGGGGGCCGTCCGCGCCGTGCAACTCGTTGAAGAACCTGTTGTTGCCCTCCATGGTGCGGAAGTGCGGCAGCACGTCGGCCCAGCTCCAGCCCGGATAATCGTTCTCGCTGCGCAGCATCTCGTGCCATTCGTCGTAGTCGGACGGTCTGCCGCGCATGTAGACCTGTGCGTTCACCGATGATCCGCCGCCGAGAACATTGGCCTGCGGAATGTCGTGCACGCGCCCGTCGAGATGCTCCTGCGGCACCGTGTGGTGATACCGCATGTACTTGCTGCCGTTGATCATCTTGAAGATCCCCGGAGGCATGTCCAGAAGCGGGTGCCGATGCGAATAGCCACCCTCCAGCAGCAGCACGCACGCGCCTTCGTTGACCAAGCGGGCCGCCGCCACCGAGCCCGACGAGCCGCCGCCGACGACGATATGGTCGAAACGCTCTCTCATGCCTGAACCCTTCTGCCACTCTCCTGAGACCGGTCGAGATATTTCCCGATCAGGCGGTCCAGCCGCCGTCGATGACGTGAAGTTGTCCCGTCGTGTAAGCCGAGGCATCGCTGGCGAGATACACGACGAGAGCCGCGATCTCCTCCGGCGTGCCGAGCCGTCCCATGGGCTGACGGGCGATGAAGGCGGCGCGCGCCTTCTCGTAATCGCCCTGCGCGCGCATGCGCTCGTGGAGCGACGGCGTCTCGACAGTGCCGGGACAGATGGCGTTGCATCGCACTCCCGCCGTGACGTAATCGGCGGCGATGGAGCGGGTGAGGCCTGCGACCGCCGCCTTCGTGGCGCAATAAGCGGCGCGGTTCGCGACGCCTTTGACGGCGCCCGCGACGGAACTCATGTTGATGATCGATCCGCCCCCTTGCTCCACCATCGCGGGAAGATAGGCGCGGATCATGCGGAACATGGCCGTGACGTTGAGGTCCATGGAGAAGGCCCAGGCCTCGTCATCGCATTCCAGCAGCGGGCCCTGATGCACGGTTCCGGCGCAGTTGAACAGAATCCCGATCGGACCCGTGCGCTCCCGAGCCGCTGCGATGGAGGCGGGATCGCGGACATCGAGAGGGAGCGGCGTGATGACGGAGCGCTCGTTGGCGAGGGACGCGAGCGCCTCCTCGTTGATGTCCGTCGCGAAGACCGTCGCGCCCGCGTCTGCGAGGGCACGCGCCGATGCGCGGCCGATGCCTTGCGCGGCCGCCGTGACCAGCGCGGTCTTTCCGGAGAGAAGAGTATCGGAGAAAGGGTTCATCGTGAGCATTCACCGGTGTGAGGTCAGGCTTTGATCCGCTCGAGCCCCTGCCAGTCGAACGCGATGCCGTGGCCGGGACGGTTCGGGGCGAGGGCGCAGCCGTCCTTAATCTGCAAAGGCTCGGCGATATACCGCTCGAGTCCGAAGCCATGGGCCTCGAGGTAGGAGCGGTTCGGGCAGGCGGCGAGGAGATGCACGGTCACGTCGTGCGCCCCGTGGCTCGTGACCGGCAGGTTGAAGGCCTCTGCCAGGTGGGCGATCTTCATGAAGGGCGTGACGCCGCCGCAATTGGTGACGTCCGGCTCCGGATAGGTCACGCCCCCGCCCGCGACATAGAGCTTGAACTCCCAGAGGCTGCGCAGGTTTTCGCCCGCCGCGACGGGCAGCCCGCCCTCGCGAACAATCCGGGCATGGCCTGCCGGGTCATCGGGAATGGTGGGCTCTTCGATCCAGGTCAGGTCGAATGGCCGCAGGGCGCGGGCGGCGCGAATTGCGCCGTCGACGCTCCACTTCATGTTGGCGTCGGCCATCAGGGGGAAACCGTCGCCGAGATGCTCGCGCATCGCCTTGACTCGCTCCACGTCCTCGAACAGATCGGCGCGGCCGACCTTCATCTTGATCGCGCGGAAGCCCTTTCCGAGGTTGTCGTCGGTCTGACGCAGCAGCTTGTCGAGAGGCAGGTCGAGATCAATGCCGCCCGCGTAGCAGGGCACCTTCGCGTCATAACCGCCGAGGGCTTTCCAGAGCGGAAGATCGGCGCGCTTGGCCTTGAGATCCCACAGGGCCATGTCGAAGGCGGAAATCGCGAGCACGGTCGGGCCGCCCCGCCCTCCGTAATGGAGCGCCCACCATGCCTTGTGCCAGAGCCGCTCGATCTCGTCGGCTTCCTCGCCATCCATGATCTCTGGGATTTCCCGCGCGAGGACCGCATCGATGGCGGCTCCATTGCGTCCAACGGTGAAGGTGTAGCCCACGCCCTCCGCGCCATCCGCGTCGCGGATGCGAACCGTGTTGAGCTCGAAAGCCCGCATCTCGCCATGCATGGAGTCGGTCAGAACGGTGGGGAGCGGAATGCGGTAGAAGCCGGGTTCGATGGAGGTAATCCGAGGCATGGGTCATCCCGTTCGTTGAAATGCGATATTGCGAAATCACGCCGTCTCTTCCGCCCGCACGCTCAGGCGCGCCTGAATGGCGACCACGAGCAGCAGGAACAGGCCCCGAATGACGGATTGCCAATAGGCGGAGAGGCTGATCCAGCCGAGGCCGTTCTCGAAGTTCAGGATGTTGAAAATCAGGCCGAGCAGCAGAACCCCGGCGAGCGTCGAGCCCACGGACCCGACGCCGCCTGTGAGGAGCGTTCCGCCGACGACCACGGCCGCGATGGCGAACAATTCCCAGCCGACGCCTTCGATGGGCTGACCCGCGCCGAACTGCGCCGCGAGGATCACGCCCGACAGACCGGCAAGCCCGCCGCTCGCAAGATAAACGGATGCTTTGACCCGGTCGGCGGACAGTCCCATGAGCCGCGCGGCCTCCTCGTTGCCGCCGATGGCCAGGACCGTGCGGCCGAAGGAGGTGAAGTTCAGAACGAGCGAGCCCAGGAGATAAGCGGCAAGAGCAATCCAGGCCGGAATGGGGAAGCCCAGGAAATCCCCCTGACCTAACTCGGTGAATCCGGATTCGTAGGACACGGAGACGGATTGATTGCCGGCCAGGAGCAACGCGCAGCCGCTCGCGGCGAGCATCGTCGCCAGGGTGGTGATGAAGGGCAGGATATTGAGCCGCGTGATGATGAACGCGTTGCACGCGCCGATCGCCAAACCGGCACCCAATCCGGCAAGGAGGCCGGGCACCGGGCCGTAGGGCGAGGCCAGCGCCGCCACGACGCTGCCGAGGGCCGCCGTCGATCCGACCGAGAGATCGATGCCCCCGGTAATGATGACAAAGCACATGCCTAAGGCGACCAGGGCGAACATGCTGTTGTACCGCAGGACCGAGAGCACGTTGTAGCTCCCGAGGAAGTTGTCGTAGCGCAGCCAGCCGAACACGATCAGGGCCACGAGCGCGAGCAGCACGCCGAAGCGCCCGATGGCCTGGAGGGTCTTGAGGCTCATGGTGCCGTTCATGATCGACCTCACCGCTGTCCCTGCCGCTGGAGCCAGACGGCCAGCACGATGATGGCGGCCTTCGCCACGAGGGCGGCCGCGTCCGGCACGCCGTTGGCGAGAAGGGTGTACCGAACGAGCTGGATGATCAGGGCGCCCACCAGCGTCCCGACCACCGTCGCGCGCCCGCCGGTCAGGAGCGTTCCGCCGACGGCCACCGCGGCGATGGCGTCGAGTTCCATGCCGAGGCCGACGAGATTGGCATCGGCGGCGGAGTTGCGGGCGATCACGATCAGGCCCGCGATGCCGGAAAGAAGGCCGCTGATGAGGTAGACGCGCTGCTTCACGGACGCCACGGGAATTCCCGCGAGGCGCGATGCGCGCTCATTGCCTCCGATGGCGAGAATCTGCCTGCCGAATACCGTGCGTCTGAGCATCCATGCGGCGGCCGCCACGATCACGACCATCAGGATGGCCTGAAACGGAATGCCGAGAATGCGTCCGAGGCCGATGAACTGGAACTCCGGCAGGTTGAACACCTGCAGATTGCCGTTGGTGAACACCTGAGCGATGCCGCGGCCCGCGATGAACAGGACGAGCGTGGCGATGATCGGCTGAATGCGCAGGTGCGTGATGAGCCAGCCGTTGAGCCAGCCGAGAACCGCCGTGACGAGGACCGGCAGGACGAAAGCGAGCGCGATTCCGACGGCCGGATGGGGCAGGGGAAAGAGCTTGCCGAGAAAGATCAGGGGCGCAAGGGCTCCTGCGATGGCCATGAGCGCGCCGACCGAGAGGTCGATGCCACCGGTCGCGATCACGAGCGTCATCCCGACGCCGACGATCACGATGGTGCAGACCTGGGTCAGGTTCACGTTGAGCGTCTGCCAGGTGGCGAAGTTCGGAGTGATCGCGAGATTGACCAGGATGAGCAGCGCCAGCGCGATCCACGATCCGTAACGGGTGAGGAAGGCCCTTGCGTCGAAGCGCGACGCATCCCGGGCGGGCGCGGGCGGAACGGTCGTCGCGGTGTCAGCCATGGGCGGCCTCCCGCCTGTCCGCGTCGCCATGAGCCATGGCGGCCATGACGGTCTGTTCGTTCACGGCGTCTCCTTCGAGTTCGGCCACCGTTCGTCCGTCGCGAAGAACGAAGATGCGGCTTGCCGCTTCCACCACCTCTTCCAACTCGGAGGAGATCATCAGAACACCGAGGCCCTGGCCCGCCAGCTCCCTGATCAGGTTGAGGATCTCGGCCTTCGCGCCGACATCGATGCCGCGCGTGGGCTCGTCGAGGATGAGGAGCTTCGGGTTCATGCAGAGCCAGCGGGCGAGGAGCACTTTCTGCTGGTTGCCGCCCGACAGCTCGCGAATGCGCTGCTCGGGCCCCGAGCAGCGGATGCCTAGCAGCTTGATGAAGCGATCGACGATGGTGCGGCTCCGCGCCTCGGCCACGATGCCGCGATGGGCGAGCTTCGGCATGAGAGCCAGCATCATATTCTCCCGCACCGTCATGTCCGGGATGATGCCTTCGAGCTTGCGGTCCTCGGAGCAGAAGCCCATTCCCGCCGCGATGGCGTCAGCAGGCTGGGCGATCGCGTGGTCTGAGCTTGAAAACCGGATCGATCCCGACTCGGGCCGGTCGGCGCCGAACACGGCCCGGACCGTCTCCGTCCGTCCGGCGCCGAGCAGGCCTGCGAGGCCGACGATTTCGCCGGGACGGACTTCAAAGCTGACGTCGCGGACTTTCCGCCCGACCGCAAGATTCTGGACCCTCAGGATGGGCTCGCGCGCGCCCTCCGTGTCCACGGGCCCGTGGCCCTCCTGCAGAACCTGCGTGAGCTCACGCCCGAGCATGGTGGTCACGAGATCGAGCCGGGACAGTGCCGTCATCGCGGCAACCTGAACCGTGCGTCCGTCGCGCATGATGGTCACGCGGTCGCAGACCGCATAGAGTTCGTCGAGCTTGTGGCTGACGAAAATGACGGACACGCCCGCGTCCTTGAGCTGGCGGATGACGCCGAAGAGGACGCCGACCTCGCGTTCGTCGAGGGAGGATGTCGGCTCGTCCATGATGACGAGCTTGGCATCGAACCCGATGGCGCGCGCAATCGCCACCATCTGCTGCACGGCGGTCGGATAGGCCATGAGGGGGCGATGGACATCGATGTCGATATTGAACCGCGCCAGGAGTCCGCGGGCCTCCGCATGCATCGCGGGCCAGTCGAGAAGACCGAAGCGGCGCTTCTCCCGGCCGAGACAGATGTTCTCCGTCACCGATCGGTAGGGCACGAGGTTGATCTCCTGGTAGATCGTGCTGATGCCGGCTCTCTGAGTCTCCTGCGGCGAGGTGAAGGCGACGGGTCTCCCGTCGAAGACGATCTCGCCGGCATCCTTGGTGTAGTAGCCGGTCAGGATCTTGATCAGGGTCGACTTGCCCGCGCCGTTCTGGCCGATGAGTGCATGAACCTCGCCTTTCTCCACGCTGAGCTCGGCGGCGCGCAAAGCCGGTATTCCGGCAAAGCGCTTGTCGATCCCGTGCATCGAAAGAAGCGGCGCCATGAGAGCTCCGTGACCCGTGATGTCCCTGACAAGAAAGGCGCTGCCCGCCGTGGCGGGCAGCGTCCCGCGATCAATAGGCGTCGGCGATGAGCTGCGCCGCGTTCGACTTGTCGAAGAAGCGGTCGGTGTTGATCACCCACGGTTCGATCTGTTCGCCCTTGGCGTAACGGTCGAGAGTCTCGAAGGCCTTCGGTCCGAACTTCGGATTGCACTCGACAGTGGCGAGCATCTTGCCGTCGATGATCGCCTGAAGCGCATCCCGCGTGCCGTCGACCGACACGACGATCACGTCCTTGCCGGGTGTCTTTCCAGCCGCTTCGAGCGCTGCGATCGCGCCGATGGCCATTTCGTCGTTGTGAGCATAGATCGCCGTTGCATCGGGATGCGCCTGCAGCAGGGTCTCGGCGACCTGGCGGCCCTTGTCGCGGGCGAAGTCGCCGGATTGCGAGGCCACGATCTGCATGCCCGGATGGGCCTTGATGTAATCCTCGAAGCCTTTGCGCCGGTCATTGGCAGGCGACGAGCCGGTGGTGCCTTCGAGCTGGATGATCTTGGCCTTGCCGTCCATCGCCTTGGTCAGGGCCTCGGCCGCGCGCTTCCCTTCGTCCACGAAATCGGAGCCGATGAAGGTCACGTAGTCGCGCCCTGCCTTGGCGAGGCTCTGGTCGACGTTGCGGTCGAGCAGGATCACCGGGATGCCGGCTTTCTTGGCCGCCATGACGGCGGGGATCAGCGGCTTCTCCTCGCGGGGTGCGAGGAAGATCAGGTCGACGCCCTGAGCAATCATCGAGTTGACGTCGGCCACCTGCTTGGCAGCAGAACCGGCCGCGTCCGTATAGACGAGCTGGTCGCCACGCTTGGCGGCTTCGGCCTTCATGCTTTCCGTCTGCGCGATGCGCCAGGGGTTGTTGGATTCGGTCTGCGCGAAGCCGACCTTGTAGTGATCCTTCTTCTTCAGCTTCGGCAGCTCCTGCGCCGATGCGCCGCCGAGCCCCAGCCCGATGGCAGCCACGCCCGTCGCGAGCGCCAGGAAAGTCCTTCTGAGCATCATGTTCCTCTCCATGAGTTCCGCCCCGTTGTCAGGGTTCTTCGGGTGTGTTGCCGCAGCCGTCATGGCTGCGGATCGTCACCAGCGGACATAAGTCGTCTGCTTCCGCAGGTATCCGTCGAAACCGTATTTGCCGTCCTCTCCGCCGAGGCCCGAATGTTTCCAGCCCGTGTGAAAACCCTGGACGAGTTCGCCGCACGGGCGGTTCACATAGAGTTCGCCGAAGGACAGTTCCCGCGACAGTCGCATGACCCGGCGCAGGTCGTTGGTGTAGACATAGGCCGACAGGCCGTAGCTCGTATCGTTGGCGAAGGTCAGAGCCTGCTCGAAACTGTCGACCGTCATCACGGGAGCGACGGGGCCGAAGATCTCACGCTGCATCACATTCGCCTGGTTGCTGTCGACCCGAAGGACCGTCGGCTCGAACCAGTGCCCGCGCGCGAATTCGCCTTCCTTCAGACGACGGCCGCCTGTGAGAACCTCGGCACCCGATGCGATGGCCTCGTTCACGATTTCCTCGACCTTGTCGACTTCCGGCCGGTTCACCTTCGGCCCCATGTCGGGATTGGTCATCGGATCGGCGAGCCGCATGGTCTTCACGCGCGATACGAACTTGTCGAGGAACGGTTCCGCGATGCTCCGGTGCAGATACATGCGCTCGTTGCAGGTGCAGATCTGCCCGCAATTCGTGAAGCGCGAGACGATGGCTGCCTCGACGGCGGAGTCGAGGTCCGCATCGTCGAGCACGATGAACGGAGCCTTGCCGCCGAGTTCGAGGCGGACGACCTTCAATTCATGGGCGCCTGCCGCGTAGATCTCGCGGCCTGCGCGGACGCTCCCGGTCATGGTGATCATGTCGCTCAGGGGCGACCGCACGAGGGCATCGCCCACGACGCGCCCGTCGCCGGTGACCACGTTGAGGACGCCCTTCGGAAAGCCGACTTCATGGGCGAGCCGGGCGATCTCCAGCGCGGACAGGGGCGTGGACTCGTGCCCCTTGACCACGATGGTGTTGCCGGCGACGAGAGCCGGACCGATCTTGCGGGCCGCGAGCGCCGCCGGGTAATTCCAGGCCGTGAGGCCCACCACGACGCCGAAGGGCACGCGGCGGATCCATACCTCCTCGTTCTGAAAATCCGAGGGCAGGATATCGCCTTCGATGCGTCGCGCGCTTTCGGCTGCAAAGGTCAGGAAGGTGATGACCGCGTCGATCTCTCCCTCTGCCTGATTGAGGGGCTTGCCCTGCTCCAGGACCACGGTGCGGGCGAGACGGTCCTTCTCGCGCCTGACGGCCGAGGCGAGGTCGGTGACGTAACCGGCACGAACGATAGGCGGCAGCGCGGCCCAGGCCGGCTGGGCGCGCTTGGCCGCTTCGAGAGCGGCGACCGCATCCTCGGCCGAGCCCGCGGGAACGGTGGCGAAGACGCTTTCATTGGCAGGGTTCTCGACCTCCGAACGGGCCGGGTTGCGTCCGTCCGTCCAGGCTCCGTCGATATACATCTGGTGATGCGTCACGGCCTCGGCACCAGCGCCGGCGATGGTCGCGGTCATTGCCGGACCTCTCCGAAGCGCGGGCGGGCGCCATAAGAGGGAAGGGGCGATAGCGTCGTGCCTGAGAATGGCGTCACTTGTGTTTCCTCCAAGCTGCTCATGACGCGCCCGGTCAAACCAAATGTCGTTTCACGATCTATTTTGGTATGACCGAAAGGAGAATGGATGATACGGTTTGGTGCTGTCAAGTGCGGTGACCCTGCTGTCCATGCGGGAGATCCGCTTTCATGGCCTCTCTTTTTCGTCCGGGAGAATAAGAATGACTCCGCCTGCTGTGGCTCATCAGTCTGGCATTTGGTCGGACCATATGATAAGCGAGAGCATGCTTGAGGGGACCGCCGCCGCGCTTTATGAGGGCGCGTTCCGCGGTTGGAGGCCAAAGGGGAGCGATGGATCAAAGCCAGGGTGTCGACCGCCGGGAAGCCGGGAGCGGGGCAGGACGACGATCCGACGCCGTCGCTGCCGATCTCGTGCGAATGATCCAATCCGGCAATCTCCAGGAAGGGGAGCGCCTTCCGGCCGAGCGCGACCTGATGCAGCGCTACGGGGTCAGCCGTTCGGCCGTGCGCGAGGCCATTCTCTCGCTTGCCAATCGTGGCCTTGTCGAAACGCGGCTCGGGCATCGGCCGATCGTCCGCAAGCCCGATTATGAGATCGCCATCGACAAGGTGGCGAGCCTCGTCGGCCACCTTGTCGCCGAACGTCAGGGCGTCTGGAACCTCTTCGACACGCGGATCTTCATCGAGACCTCGCTCGCCCGCTGGGCCGCGAAGCATGCGCGGCGCGACGATGTCGAGGAGCTGCGCGCGGCGCTCGACGCAAACCGCGAAGCCATCGGACATCCCATGGCCTTCGACGAAACCGACGCCGCTTTCCACGCAGTGCTCTACCGCATTCCCGGTAACCCGATCTATCCGGCCCTTCACAAGGCCTATGTGGAGTGGCTGACCCAGCATTGGCGTTCCATGAAGCGGGGGAGCGACGTCGATCAGATGAACTATGCAGGTCACAAGGCGGTCTTCGATGCCATCATGATGCGCGATCCGGACACCGCCGAGGAGGCCATGCGACGTCATCTCGTCGCCGCATGGGAATTCGTGCGCTCCACGTTTCCGGCCGAAAGCTAGCATCGCGCACCAATGAGCGGAGAGGCCATGGGCCTCCCCGCTTCCGGGGCGGTTCAATCGTAGAGGACCGCCGCGATCTTCGGATCGCTCATATTCGACTTGTCGTAGTAGTAGAAGCCGGTGTCGATCACCTTGTCGAGCTTCTCTCCCTTGAGGGCCTTCACGGCCGCCTCGACCGTCTTGTAGCCGATGCCGACCGGGTTCTGCGTGATGGCGCCGGCCATCACGCCATCCTGAATGGCCTGCTTCTGCTGCTTACCTGAATCGTAGCCGATGATGACGATCTTGCGGTTCATCTCCCTGGCGCCGTTGACGACACCGATCGCGGAGCCCTCGTTCGCACCGAAGATGCCCTTCAGCTTCGGATTGGCCTGGAGAATGGATTTCGTGATCTCCGTCGATTTCAGGTGATCGCCGGCGCCGTACTGGACGCTTACGATGTTGATCTTGGGGTACTTCTCCTTGACCCGGTTGACGAAGCCGTCGCGCCGGTCGATCCCCGTGCGACTCGTCTGATCGTGGACGACGAGTGCGATATCGCCTTCGCCCCCGATGAGCTCCGCCATCTTGTCGGCGGCCAGAGCCGCGGCGGCGATGTTGTTGGTCGCCGCCGTCGTGAGCGGAATATCGCTGTCGACGCCGGAGTCGAAGGCGATCACGGGAATCTTGGCGGCCTGTGCCTTGCGCAGCAGAGGAATGGCCGCCTGGCTGTCGAGGGCGGCGAAGCCGATGGCCTGCGGATTCTTGGCGAGCGCCGCCGACAGCATGTCGATCTGTTTGTCGACCATGGTTTCGCTGTCGGGCCCTTCGAAGGTGATCCGGACTTTGTAGTCCTTGGCCGCCTGTTCGGCCCCGGCCTTCACGGCCTGCCAGAACTGGTGCTGGAAGCCTTTCGAAATAAGCGGGATGTAGGTTTCCTGAGCCGTTGCCGGACTGGCGAGGCCGGCAAAAGCTGCGATGCCGATGGCACCGATCAGGGCGCGTCTGTTCAACATGGTTTCCTCCTGGACATCGTGGGTTCTTGGGTCCGGCGTTCTGTCGGGTTCGGCGTGCCGGATCGTCATGGTTTCGAGGCGCGTGTATTCTCCTCCATCGACATGAGCGGTCAGGGGTCAGGCTCGACCTCTGCGGCGCAGGATATCGGCATAGACGGCGAGGATGATGATGATCCCGGTCACGACAGTCTGCCATTCCTGGGCGACCGAGAGGATCCTCAAGCCATTCGTCAGCACGCTGATGATCAACGCGCCGATGATGGTCCCCAGGATCGTGCCGCGGCCGCCGCTGAGCGATGTGCCGCCGATGACGACTGCGGCGATGGCGTCGAGCTCGTAGCCCTGCCCGAGCGCGGGTTGCGCCGAATTCAATCGCGAGGCGATGATGAGACCGGCGATGCCGCAGATCCCGCCTGAAACCGTGTAGACGATGATCTTCCAGAAATCCGTGTTGACGCCGGACAGGCGCACCGCTTCTTCATTGGAGCCCAGGGCGAAGGTGTAGCGCCCCAAGGCCGTGCGGGAGAGGACGATGCTCGAGGCGATCGCGACCACGAAGAGGATGAGAACACCGTTCGGAATCGGCAGGAACGGAAGAACGGTCCCGATGAGCGATTCCTGTGAGATCATCGGGAAGTTCGGCGTATCGTTGAAATAGATCGGCCGGGTTCCGGAGATCACCAGCGCCAGCCCTTTCAGGAGCATCATCATGCCGAGCGTCGCGATGAAGGGCGGAACCTTCATCTTGGCGATGATCGTGCCGGAAATGGAGCCGCAGAGGGCGCCCGCGGCGATGGCCGCCACCACGCCGACAGGCATTGGCAGGCCCCAATAGGTCAGGAAGACGCCTGCGATCACGGCGCAGAAGGTCATGAGAGTGCCGACCGACAGATCGATCCCGCCCGTGATGATCACGAAAGTGGAAGCGACTGCGAGGACCCCGTTCACGGCCGTTGCCTGGAGGATCCCGATGAGATTGTCTCTCTGGAGGAAATTCTCGGACGCGATGCTGAAGACCGCCATGAGAGCGATCAGGCTGGCGAAGGCGAGGATCTTCTGCCACGTCCCCTGGCTGACCACGGCGGACTTCATGACGTTCGGATTTTCCTTCTCTACGAGGGTCGTCACGTCGCCATCCTCTCGTCGCCAGTCACGCTACGCCGTTGTGTGGCAAGCCGCATGATATCTTCCTGGGTAGTCCCTTCCGCGGGCAGCTCGCCGGTGAGCCGCCCCTCGCACATGACGGCGATGCGATGGCTCATGCGCAGGATCTCCGGCAGTTCGGAGGAAATCATCACGATGGCGCGTCCCTGGGCGGCAAGCGCATTCAGGAGCTTGTAGATTTCGTTCTTGGCTCCGACGTCGATCCCCCGGGTCGGCTCGTCGAAGAACAGGATCTCGCAATCCCGGGCGAGCCACTTCGCGATGACGATCTTCTGCTGGTTGCCGCCCGACAGAAGCCGCGCTTCCTGCGCTTCGGAGGGCGTCTTGATCCTCAGCTGCCGGATATAGGAGCGCGAGGTTTCCCTGATCGCCCGCCATTTGAGAAAAGTGTGAAGGGAGAGAAACCGGTTCAGGCAAGGCATCACGATATTGGTCGCCACATCCATTCCCGTGGCGAGCCCGAACCGCTTCCTGTCCTCGGAGAGATAACCGATCCCCAGGCGCACGGCATCTTTCGGGGAGCGGATCTTCACGGTCTTGCCCCGGACGACGATCTCGCCGCCGTCGAGTGGATCGGCGCCGAAGATGGCGCGGGCGACCTCGGTGCGTCCCGCGCCCATCAGGCCCGCGAAGCCGAGAATCTCGCCTTTGCGCAAGCGGAAGCTCACGTCGCGGATGGCGGGAGCGCGCTGGAGGTTGCGCACCTCGAGCACGACCTCATGCTCCAGAAGGTCGGGAACCTCGGTCTTCGTTTCGGTCAGGCTGCGGCCGACCATCATGGAAATGATGGTGTCGACGGGCGTGGAGGCGGTCGGCAGGGTGCCGACATATTCACCGTCGCGCATGACCGTGACCCGATCGGAGATCTCCTTCAGCTCGTCCATCTTGTGCGAGATGTAGACGATCCCGACCCCTTCGGACTTGAGCTGCCGGATGATCCTGAACAGCTCGCCGATTTCCGCATTGTTCAGGGCGGCCGTGGGCTCGTCCATGATCAGGACCCTGGACCTGAAGGAGAGGGCCTTGGCGATCTCGACCATCTGCTGTTTGGCGACGCTGAGCGTACCGACCTCGGTGCGCGGATCGAGCTTGAGATGCATCCGTTCGAAGATCGCCGCAGCGTTCCGGTTCAGCGCCTCCTCGTCGAGGAAGAGGCCGAAGGCCCGCTTCGGTTCGCGGCCGATGAAGATGTTCTGCGCGGCAGTGAGATCGTTCATCAGGTTGAGTTCCTGATGGATGATGCTGATCCCGAGATCCTGCGCGGCTCGAGGGGAGGGGATGTCCACGGGAACGCCGTCGATGCGGATCTCGCCGGCATCCTTGGCGTAGATGCCGGCCAGGATTTTCATGAGGGTCGATTTGCCGGCGCCGTTCTCGCCCATGAGAGCATGGACCTCGCCGGGGAGCAGCTCGAACTGAGCCTGCTTCAGCGCCTGAACGCCGGGAAAAGCCTTGTCCAGATTCCGGATCGTGACGAGGGGAGTCATCCGGCGCTTCCCACCGCCGCACGCCTTGCAGGCGGCGCCCATACGAGACGAACAGCGCCGCCATGACGGCGCGCCGATACGCGGGCGCCCTGATGGCCCAGTGCTGCTGCGGAAAGGAGCAGAATGCTGCCCTGACCCCGCATGGGTTCCTCCCGACCGTCGGCCCCCGACGATCCCGGGCCTCCTCCGCCCTGCTGGTCCATCTCTCGCGGAGATGGGCCGGGCTTTGTGTGGAAAGGCCTATTCTTTTGAGAGGATGATATTCATGAAGAGTTGTAGGACGCAACTGAAATGATCTTACACCTGACGTTCAGGTTAAGCTCCCAAGCCCGATGATGATGCCGTTGCTCCGAATGGAGTAGCCACCGACCGACAGTTGCTTCTTGCCGGCCCGTGGAGACGCCATAGCTTGAGTCAAGATGACCAGAGCGGGGATAGGCGGAGCGATCGCATGGCAGACGACCCGATCGAGAAGACGAAGCTCGGACGCACGCAGCTTGCCGTGTCGAAGATCGGCTTCGGCACGTCCTCGCTGGGCGACATGCCCGATACCTACGGCTACGGCGTGGACGAGGAACGGGCGAGGAAGACGATCGAGGCCATCTTCGACAGCCCCGTGAATTTCCTCGACACGTCCCGTATCTATGGGTTCGGGCGCAGCGAGGAACGGATCGGCGCGGTCATCCGCGAACGGGGCGGCGTGCCCGCCGGGTTCGTGATTTCGACCAAGCTGGATCGCGATCCCGAAACGAACCGCTTCGACGCCTCCCAGGCCCGGCGCTCGCTGGAGGAGAGCCTGAAGGCCCTCGGCCTCGACCGGGTCGACATCCTGCATCTGCACGATCCGGAGCACACGGATTCCCTGGAGGCGACGACCGGGCCGGGCGGAGCGCTCGCCGAGCTGTTCAAGATGAAGGAGGAGGGGCTGGCAACGGCCGTCGGCCTCGCTGCCGGTCCGGTGCATGTCATGATGCCGCTCCTGAACGATTGGGACTTCGACGTGCTGATCACGCACAACCGGTTCACCCTGACGAACCGCAATGCGCATTCCATGATCGATTTCGCCTGCGCCAAGGGCATCGCCGTCCTCAACGCCGCGCCCTATGCCGGCGGCGTTTTGGCGAAGGGCACGGATTCGTACCGCCGCTACGTCTATCAGGAGGCCTCCGACGCGATGCTCGATCCGGTCCGCAGGGTCGAGGCGATCTGCGCCAAGCACGATGTTCCTCCCGGAGCTGCCGCCCTGCAGTTCTCGATGCGCGATGCGCGGATTACCGCCACGATCTGCGGCGTGAGCAAGCCCGAGCGGGTCGAGCAGACGCTTCAATGGGCGCGTTGGCCGATCCCGCAGGAGGTGTGGGACGAGTTGGACACCTTGTCCTTCTCGGCCGATGATCCCGAGGCGGCGCGCGAATACAAGGCGGGATAGCCGCCGCCGAGGAGGCACGACGTGCTGAAGAACATCAATCCGCTGCTCTCACCCGAATTGCTGATGGTGCTGCGCTCCATGGGCCATGGCGACGACATCGCCGTGGTGGACGCGAACTTCCCGGCAGCGTCCATGGCACGGCGTCTCGTGAGGCTCGACGGGCTGACGGCGACGGCGGTGACGGACGCGGTTCTTTCGGTGATGCCTCTCGACGATTTCGTGCCCGAGCCGGCCTGGCGGATGGAGGTCGTGGGCAAGCCGCAGGGCGAGCAGCCGATCTTCGACGAGTTCCGGGCCATCATCGTCCGTCACGAAGGAGCGGACTTTCGTCTCGCCTCCCTCGAGCGCTTTGCCTTCTACGAGCGGGCGAGGGCGGCCTTCGCCATCGTCTCGACGGGCGAGGCGAGACTTTACGGCAACATCATCCTGAAAAAAGGTGTCGTTCGTTCCGTTTGAGCGCGCTCGTCGGCGCTGGTTTTTCAAAGTGCAGCCATGAGAGGGACCGAAGGATGCGGATCGACGCTCATCAGCATTTTTGGCGCGTCAGCAGGGGCGATTATGCCTGGATGAGCCCGGACCTGGACGTGCTCTACCGTGATTATGGACCTGAGGATCTCAGGCCCTTCTTGGTCCAGCACGGGATCGACCGGACGATCCTCGTGCAGGCGGCCCCCACCGTCGCCGAGACGGAATTCATGCTGGCGACCGCGGAAACCGCGCCCTTCGTCTCCGGAGTCGTCGGCTGGGTCGACTTCACGGCGCCGGACTCCAGGGAAACCATTGCGGGGCTTGCGGATAATCCTCTGATCGTCGGTTTTCGTCCCATGGTGCAGGACATCGCCGATGATGATTGGCTCGTCGGGCCGGACCTCGCAGCCTCCTTCTGCGCCCTCGTCGAGCATCGGCTCGTATTCGACGCCCTCGTGCTGCCCCGCCACCTGTCGCGGGCACTCGTCATAGCGGATCGCCACCCCGACCTGTCCATCGTCATCGACCATGGAGCGAAGCCTTTCATCGGGAAGGGCATGCTTGACCCGTGGCGGGCGGATATGGCCGCAATGGCGGCCCGCCCGAACGTCGTGTGCAAGCTGTCGGGCTTGGTGACGGAAGCGGGGCCTGAGCGGCGAACCGGGGATCTGCGTCCCTATGTCGATCACCTTCTTCATGTGTTCGGGCCTGAACGGCTGCTCTGGGGCAGCGATTGGCCCGTGGTCAATCTCGCAGGCGGATATGATCGCTGGCGGGCTGTGACGCTGGAATTGATCGCGGGCCTCTCCGACGCCGAGAAGAGTGCGGTCCTCGGCGGCAATGCGGCCCGGATCTATCTCTCGCGACGCGGGCACCGCTGAGCGGCAGGCCATCAGCGCAGGGCAAAGACCTCGGGATGATCCGCCGAGAAACGATCCAGCTCTTCCATCACGGCTTCCAGATGAGATTCCATCGCACGTCTCGCCGCTTCTCCATCGCCTGCTTCCACGGCTCTGAGCAGGTCCCGGTGCTCGGCGAGCGTGACGGCATGACGGCGAGGGGATGACAGGAGCTGGCGTACCCGGTCGATATTGGCCCGCGAGGCCTCGATCACGGTGGCGACCCGGGGCAGCTCCAGGCTGTCCACAAGGATTGCGTGGAAGGCGAGATCCAGGGCGTGGAACCCGGCCTTGTCGTCCCGCTGAACCGCTGCTTCCTGCGCCCGCAGATTTCTTTCGAGAGCGGCGCGCGCCTCCGACGGCAGGCGCCGGGCCGCTGTTTCGGCGACCATTGCTTCAAGAGCTTGGCGGATCAGCATCGATTCCCTGATCTCCGCCAGCCGGATCCGGGCGGCCCGTGTGCCTCTCTGGGGGAGGATCTCGGCCAGCCCTTCCGCCGCCAGCCGCGCCAACGCCTCCGAGACCGGGAAACGCGACACGCCGAGCCTGGCGCAGACGAGCCCTTTGTCGATGAATTCGCCTGGCGCAAACTTCAAAGCGACGATGGCGGCGCGCAGCGATTGCTCCACCTGCTCGGTCGTCTTTCCGCGTGGCCCACGCTCGATAGGCTCAAGAAAGCTATAATGTTCTATCTTGTCGGTCATGGTTCTGGCGCTAACATGTTAGTCGATCCGGCAGGCTGACGCCATGATCTTGTCGGGTTCCACGCGAGCCGATGCGCTCGTTCATGCTCATCAACCGGACACAGAGCCGGATGTTTTGGGAGAAACGCCAGCATGTTCTCAGTGACCCGCCGCCTTATGCTCGGCCTGACGACCGCAGTCGCGCTGACGCTGCCCGCCAGCGCGCAGACGAAGCTCAAATGGGCTCATGTGTATGAAACCTCGGAACCGTTTCACACGCAGTCCGTGTGGGCTGCGCAGGAAATCGCGAAGCGCACCAATAACCGCTACCAAATCGATGTCTACCCGGCCTCGCAGCTGGGCAAGGAAAGCGATATCAACCAGGGCCTGTCGCTCGGCACCGTCGATATGATCATCTCCGGTCCGAGCTTCGCCGCCCGCAGCTACCCGCCCATCGGTATCGGCTATTATCCGTATATCTTCCGTGACGCCAAACACCTGCTCGCCTTCGCGAAAAGCGACGTGTTCAAGGAACTGGCGGACGGATACGCCGACAAGACCGGCCATCACATGGTCTCGCTCACCTATTACGGCATACGCCATGCCACGACGAATAAGCCCTTCAAGACCTGTGCCGATATGAAAGGCCTCAAGATCCGTGTGCCTGATGCGCCTGCCTATCTGGCGATGCCGCGCTCCTGCGGCGCCAATACGGCTCCAATCGCCTTTGCGGAGGTGTACCTTGCGCTTCAGAACGGCACCGTCGATGCGCAGGAAAATCCTCTGACGACCATCGAGGCCAAGAAATTCTTCGAGGTGCAAAAGCACATCGTGCTCACGGGCCACATCGTCGACCATCTCGCCACCATCATCTCAAAGCAACTTTGGGCCAAGCTCTCGGACGAGGACAAAAAGATCTTTGCCGACGTCGCTCAGGAGGCTGCGGTTCGCGCATCGGACGAGATCCAGGCCAAGGAGAAGGAGCTGATCGAAACCTTCAAGCAGAGGGGCCTGACTATCACCGAGGTGAACAAGGACGAGTTCAAGGATGCCGTGATGAAAAACGTCACGCTTGAATCCCTGGGCTACCGGAAATCCGATTACGACAAGATCCAGGCGCTGAAGCCGGAAGGGCTCTGATGCTTCCGGACGGGGCCGTCAGACCGCGGCCCCGTTTCAACGTCCAGCGTACCGGACGCCGACTTGTTGCGCCTTGATGTTCTCAGGACGAGGTTCCTTGATCGATGGCTACGGAAGTTCATACCCAGGTCAACGCCGAACAACTGGCCCGGACCTTCGACGAAAGCGAACATGCGCCCGTCGATCTCTCCGAATATGCCTTTGAAGATTGGCTGGCACTGGGTCTGTTCTGGGCGATGGCATTCGCTGTCTTTACCCAGTTCTTCACCCGCTACGTGCTGAACGACTCCTTTGCATGGACCGAGGAAATTGCGACCAATCTCAATGTCGCGCTGGTTTTCATCGGCTCGGCGATGTGCGTGCGCATGAGCCGGCATATTCAGGTCGATTTCGTTTATCGTTATGTCCCGCCCGTCGTCGGCCGCACATTGGCGACTGTGGTGGACCTCGCTCGTCTTGCCTTCTTCGCCTATGGAGCCGTGCTGATCTGGCGGTTCATGAGCATCGTCGGAGACGAGCAGATGACGACGATCAATCTGCCGAAAAACCTGACCTATGCATTCGTTTTCATCGGCTTTCTTCTGATGTGCTTCCGCTCGATTCAGGTGGCTGTCGCCAATTGGCGGCGCGGCTATTCCGTGCTTGAGCGGCCCGAACTTTCCGATGCTCCTGTGGTGGCAGAAACCTGATGCTGATCCTTCTTGGCTCCTTTCTCGTCCTCATGATTCTCGGGCTGCCCGTCGCCGTTTCGATGGCGGTGGCCTCACTGCTCTATATTCTAGCGACCGGCGTGGTTCCGGACGTGATCGTCGCGCAGCGCATGATCGCGGGCGTCGAGAGCTTTCCGCTCCTGGCTGTTCCGTTCTTCATCCTGGCGGGCAATCTGATGAACATCGCCGGTGTGACTGGCCGGATTTACTCATTCGCCGTCGCCCTCGTCGGCTGGATGAAGGGCGGCCTCGGCCAGGTGAACATCATCGGCTCGGTCATCTTTTCCGGCATGTCCGGTACCGCGATCGCCGATGCGGCGGGCCTCGGAACGATTGAGATCAAGGCCATGAAGGACCACGGCTATTCCACCGAGTTCTCGGTGGGCGTGACAGCGGCCTCGGCAACGCTCGGCCCGATCATTCCGCCTTCGTTACCGTTCGTGATCTATGGCATGATGGCGAACGTCTCGATCGGCGCGCTGTTCCTCGGTGGAGTCATCCCGGGCGTGTTCATGACGGTCCTCATGATGGTGACCGTTGCGTACTTTGCTTATCGAAACGGCTGGGGATCGGATACGCCGTTCTCCTGGCGCAAGCTCGGCAGCGCCAGCATCGAAGTGCTGACGGTTCTCGCGTTTCCGGTTGCCGTCTGGCTCCTGGTTCAGGCCGGGCTTTCGACCAACCTCGCGATCGGCATCGGTTTGGCTGCGCTCCTGGCGCTCGACTGGTATTTCGATTTCTCCGCCGTCATGGCGCTCATGGCTCCCGTCATCCTGATCGGCGGAATGACGCTCGGCATCTTCACGCCAACGGAAGCAGCCGTCGCGGCGGTGATCTGGTCGTTGTTCTTGGGCCTGGTGCGGTACCGCTCCATGACGTTCAGGAGCCTCGCGAAGGCGACGTTCGACACGATCGAGACGACCGCGTCGGTTCTCTTCATCGTGACGGCGGCATCCATCTTCGCTTGGCTCCTGACCGTCAGCCAGGCGGCACAGCTTCTATCGGACACGATTCTCGGCGTCACGCAGAACAAATGGGTGTTCCTGCTGCTGGCGAACATCCTGATCCTGTTCGTCGGCTGCTTCATCGATACCATCGCGGCGATCACGATTCTGGTGCCGATCCTGCTGCCCATCGTGCTCAAGCTCGGCATCGACCCGGTCCATTTCGGCCTGGTCATGGTCCTGAACCTGATGATCGGTCTGCTTCATCCGCCCCTCGGGATGGTTCTGTTCGTGCTGGCACGCGTAGCGAAGCTGTCCGTTGAGCGGACGACCATGGCGATTCTGCCCTGGCTGGTCCCATTGATGCTGGCGCTGATCGCCATCACCTATATTCCGGAACTGACTCTCTGGCTTCCGCGACAGATGGGCCTCGGGCGATGAAGCGGCTTCCGGCGCATCCTCAACGAGCTTACCGATATTAATGGGACGAACATGACATCCCCCCGCACGATCCGCCTCTCCGCCGACGACAACGTCGTCATCGCCATCGATCTCGTGAACCAGGGCGATACCGTTTCCGGTCTCACCGCCCGGGAGCGGATCCTGCGCGGCCACAAGATGGCCGTCGAGCCGATCCGTGAAGGCGAGCCGATCCGAAAGTTTGGACAGATCATCGGCTTCGCTAAATCCCATATCGCGCCGGGAGAGTGGGTGCACGAGCACAATGTCGGCCTGCACGATTTCGAGCGTGACTACGCCTTCTGCGCAGATGCCCGCGACGACGATCTGCTGCCGCCGGAGATGCGGGCGACCTTCGAGGGCTATCGGCGCTCGTCGGGGAAGACGGGAACCCGGAACTACATCGGCATCCTGACGTCGGTGAACTGCTCCGCATCGGTGGCCCGGTTCGCCGCAGCCGAGATCGAACGATCGGGAATCCTGGATGGGTATCCGGGCATCGATGGGGTGGTGGCGATCGTCCACGGCACGGGATGCGGCCATGCGGCTTACGGCGAGGGTTTCGATATCCTGCGCCGGACACAATGGGGTTATGCCAGCCATCCGAATTTCGCGGGCGTCGTGATGGTCGGTCTCGGCTGCGAGGTGTTTCAGATCGGGCGCATGAAAAAGGAATACGGTCTGGAGGAGACGGAGACCTTCCGGACCTTGACCATCCAGGAGACGGGCGGCACGCGTAAGACCGTCGAGGCGATCGCCGCCGGGATCCGCGACATGCTTCCCATCGCGGCGCGCGCGAAGCGCGAGACGCGCCCAGCCTCCGAGCTAGTCCTCGCTCTTCAATGCGGCGGGTCCGACGGTTATTCGGGACTGACCGCGAACCCCGCCCTTGGTGTCGCGTCCGACCTGCTGGTGCGCCACGGTGGAACTTCGATCCTCTCCGAGACGCCGGAGATCTACGGAGCCGAACACCTGCTGACCCGGCGTGCCGCAACGCGCGAGGTGGGCGAAAAACTCGTCTCGCGCATTCGCTGGTGGGAGGCTTACACTGCCCGCAACGGGGGCGAGATGAACAACAACCCATCTCCCGGAAACAAGGCCGGCGGTCTCACGACGATCCTGGAGAAGTCACTCGGCGCAACCGCAAAAGGCGGCCGCTCGACGTTACAGGCCGTCTACGAATACGCCGAGCCGGTGAAGGAGCACGGCTTCGTCTATATGGACACGCCCGGCTACGATCCGGTGTCGGCGACAGGCCAGGTCGCGGGGGGAGCAAACCTCATCGCATTCACCACGGGGCGGGGCTCCGCATTCGGGGCCAAGCCGGTTCCATCGTTGAAGCTTGCGACGAACTCGGACATTTATCGGCGCATGCAGGAGGACATGGATATCAATTGTGGCGATATCCTCGACGGTGTCTCGCTCGAGCAGAAAGGCGCCGAGATTTTCGACAAGCTCCTGCGGGTCGCATCCGGCGAACACACGAAGTCCGAGGATCTCGGCTATGGGGATCTCGAATTCGTTCCGTGGCAAGTCGGCGCCGTCATGTAAGGTTCAGGATGTCGGAGCGGGCAGACGCCACGCGGGCACTGCGGCGCAGCTTCGTGCAATGATATTGCTAGCGACTGTCCATGAACGATGTGTTTCCGCCGGATCGGCTCGTGTGATCCGATCATCGAGACATTCCGGGTTTGTGGCGAAGATATGAAATATCATCTAGCGTGACGGGCCTGCGACCCTGCGGCTCACGGGATGAGGAAATCAGCGATTTTGCGGCCTGCGGTCGCCGGTCTATGCTGTTGAGGCTTGCTTCATTCTTTTCCGACCTTATACGAAGACTGCCCCGATCAATCTCATTCCTTTCTTAGCTTTCATGACCGCTCGCCGCCGTTTCCTCCTTGCTTCGTCTCTCGCCCGGCTCGTTCAACGCGAACGGGGTGGTCTGCGCCAGATCGAAGGCTACTTCCCGGAGCAGCCGGGCCGTGCCGCCTTGGTTCGCTTGGAGGAGAACAAGGGTCTGCTGGTCCTGCGAATAGCGACCTCGGAAGGGGAGGTCGAGGAACGGGCCGAAGTGCCGATGGCTCATGCGCACGCACTCCTCGATGTGTGTTCCGGAGAGATTGCTTACGACCGGACAAAACTTCCTATCGGGGATCGGGTCGCTCTCATCGATCAGGTCATCCACCCCCGCGAAGTGCATCTCGTCACAATCGAATTCGATACCGACGGGGAGGCGAGGGACTTCCGCCCGCTGACCTGGTTCGGTCCTGAAGTGACGCGCGATGGCCGTTACACCAACAAGTCCATCGCCTTTGCGGGCCTCAACGAGGCGCCCGATATTCCATTATCCAACACGGCCCTCGAAAGTCTGCTCGACACGTTGGAGAACCGCTTCCCGAGCCAAACGCGCCCGCATCTGCGCAGGCCCGCTGCAAACCCGGTCGGTTCAGCCCGGCCGGCGCTCGGTCAGGCGCCGTCCCATGGCCAATCCACGAAGGCCAATCTCGATGAGATCGAAGAGGCCATTATGCGTGAAATGGAACTGACTATCCAGAACAAGCGCCCGCGATAGGCGGTTGCTTGGCTGCGTCGCAAACCTCTCCCGGTGGTTGAATCGAGCATGTGCCCCGGGCGCCCCGTGGAAAATTAACCTCACATCAAGATCATCTCGCCACTGTGCCGTCTCATCAGAAAAGGAGACGGCACCATGACCGAATGGCATCACCGGGACCACGGACCGATCACCGAGGACAAGCTCCTCAAGGCCGTCCATGTCCTCGCCGACATCGTCGAAAGCCATGGCGCGACCTTCCGTCCGTTGTACCACGACGTCCGTCAGCAACTGGCCGAGTTCCGCCAGCAGGAGCAGGCGGATGCCGCTGCCGTCAGGATCGCCTCACTGAGCGAAGAGAAGGTCGCCTAGCGCATCGTGCGGCCCTGCGGGACCGCTTGAACGATGCGCTCTTCCAAAGAGTGGAGCATCGCACGGAAATGTGGACCGGCACTGCCACGAAATGAGCTGCCTCCACACGCGTGGAACCAGCTCTTCTCTTTGGTGTGCCGCATTTTTTTCGGAGAACCGGGTCCACTTCGCCGAAAAATGCTCTAGGCGCTGGCCCGGTCGAGCTGCGCGATGTCGGCGGCATCGAGACGGAGCCTCGTCGACGCCACCAGATCCGCCATCTGCTCAAGGCTCGTGGCGCTGGCAATCGGCGCCGTCAGGCCAGGGCGCGCCATCAGCCAGGCGAGGGCGACTTGCGCCAGGCTCGCGTTCTTTCTGGCAGCGACGTCGTCCAAAGCTGCGAGAATGCGCTTGCCGCGTTCGTTCAGATAGGCGCTCATCCGGCTGCCGCGCGGGCTTTTGCCGAAATCCGCCTTTGAGCGGTACTTGCCTGTCAGGAAGCCACTCGCGAGACCGTAATACGGAATGACCCCGATCTCCTCAGTTCGGCATAGCGGTTCGAGTTCGCTCTCGTAGCCTGCGCGGTTGTACAGATTGTATTCCGGCTGGAGGCTTTCATAACGCGGCAGCCCGAGCTTCGCGCTTGTCTCCAGAGACTCCCGCAGGCGCTCCGCCGTAAAGTTCGATGCGCCGATCGCCCGCACCTTGCCCTCCCGGATCAACTCCGCATAGGCCTCCAGGGTCTCCTGCTGAGGCGTATCCGGATCGTCCCGATGCGACTGATAAAGGTCGATATAGTCCGTCTGCAGCCGACGGAGCGAGGCTTCGACGGCCGAGCGGATATAGGATTTGGAGAGCCCCTTCTTCCCGGGTCCCATCTCGGAGCCAACCTTGGTGGCGATAACCAAATTCGACCGGTTCCCGCGAGCCTTCATCCACTTGCCGATGATGGTCTCGGACTCGCCTCCTGCATGACCTGGAACCCACGAGGAGTACACATCCGCCGTGTCGATGAAGTTCAATCCGTCTGAAGCATACGCGTCGAGGAGCTTGAACGATGTTGCCTCGTCTGCCGTCCAGCCGAAGACGTTGCCGCCGAGACAGAGGGGCGAAACCATTAGGTCTGAGCGGCCGAGCCGACGCTTGTCCATTGAAGTATCCTAACGTGATTTGCTGGGTCCGGGGATGCGAGGCCTACCCAGGGGGCGAAGGGATCCGAACCGACGATAGCAGTTCGGTTCGTGCAGCTCCATCGGGCTCGCGGTTGGGCGCTTGAATCACCGGTTCATATCCCCTGTAGTCTGCCTAACATCTTCGCAGGGGCTTAGGTCCATGGATATTGCTCGCCGGCGCTATCCAGAGGCGATGGCGGAGCAGTGCCCGGCGGAGATGGCATCACCGCGTGGCTGCCGAGATACGGAGGTTCGCTCTCGTCATGTCGGCCGCAAGGGCCGACCAGCTTCGCAGATCCCGCTGGGCATTCCGGTAGCTTTCCACGATTCGAGCGGCGAGCGGAGAGGTGGAGGCAATGCCGTCGAGAACCTCGCTCGATGCCGTCTGAGCGGCTTCGAGGATGGAGGCAGGGAAGGCTTCCAGCGTGACCGGATATTTCCCGAGAATCTCGATCAGGGCTGCGGCATTGGTTTGGCAGGCATCGGCGAGACCGAGCGTATGCTCGGCTCTGCAAGCCTCTGTGACGATGCTGCAAAGATCCGGCGGGAGCCGCTCCCATGCCGAGAGCGAGATCAGAAACTCGCTCGCTCCGTTCGGCTTGTTGAAGCCGGGCGCGTAATAGTGCGGCGCGTATTTGGGCAGGCCCGTTTCGAGGTCGGTTGCAGGAGCCAGGAATTCCGCAGCGTCGATGGAGCCTTTTTCCAGGGCGGGCAGAAGGTCCCCGGCGGAGACCGTCATGGGGACTGCGCCGAGCCGCGCATAGACCTCGGCTCCGAGCCCCTGGACGCGAAGTCGCATGCCCTTTAGGTCCTCGACGCCCGAGAGCCTGCGCCGGAACCATCCCCCCATCGAAGGGCCCGTATTGCCCGCGAGAAAGGCACGAACGCCGTACGGCTGGTAGAGCTCATCCCAGAGAGCCTGGCCGTCCCGCAATTCGATCCACGCTTGATGCTCGATTGGTCCGAGGCCAAACGGAACAGAGGTGAAGAAGCCCGCTGCCGGCATGCGCCCCTGCCAGTAGAGCGAGGCCGTATGGCCGATTTCGACAGTGCCGTTCGAGACGGCGTCGAGGACCGCGAAGGGCGGCACGATCTCACCGGCGGCGAAAAGGGAAATCTGCAGCCTCCCGCCGCTCATGGCGTTGATGCGCTCGACGATCCGCTGCGCGGAGATGCCGGGTCCTGTTCGGCCCTTCGGCCAGGACGTGACCATGCGCCAGCGCAAGGGCTGCGCATGGACGACAGACGGGGTGGCAAGAAAAGCAGCGCTTGCTCCAAGCGCCGCTCGCCGCGAGATTCTAGGACCAATTGGCATGGAAATGATGCACGGGACCATGCCCGTGTCCGATCTGGAGTTGGCTGGAGGCACTTATGGCTGCGCTGATGAAAGCCTTGGCTGCCGCCACGGCGTCACCCAGCGAGAGCCCTCTGGCAAGGCCCGCCGCAATGGCCGAAGACAGCGTGCAGCCTGTGCCGTGTGTGTTGAGCGTGTCGATCCGGGGAGCGGAAAAACGCCGCACGCCTCGGGAATCCACGAGAATGTCGATGCTCTCGGGGCCGGCCCCATGACCACCTTTCACCAGGACGGCTTTTGGCCCCAAGGCCAGGAGCCGCTCGGCCTGCCCATGCATGGTCCGCTCATCCGCAGCGACCGGCTCGTCGAGGAGGGCTGCAGCCTCCGGAAGATTAGGCGTCACGAGCAGCGCCTTCGGCAGCAGGGAGCGACGCAGCGTATCGACAGCCTCCTGCGCGAGAAGACGGTCGCCGCTCGCGGCCACCATGACGGGATCGAGGACCACGCGCGTCGCACCGTGGCGCGTGAGCCCCTCCGCGACCGCTTCGATGACCGCGGTCCGGGACAGCATGCCGATCTTCACCGCATCGACTGCGAGATCCGAGAAGACACTGTCGATCTGCCGGGCCACGAAGGCCGGCGGAACGTCATGAATGCCCTGGACTCCGGTGGTGTTCTGCGCAGTGAGCGCGGTGATGACGCTCGCACCGTAAACGCCGAGGGCCGAGAAGGTCTTGATGTCCGCCTGTATCCCCGCGCCGCCGCCCGAATCCGAGCCTGCGATCGTCACTGCGATGGCAGTCATGTGGAGGCGCTCCGCATTGTGAGGGACTCATCGACGATGTGTCGCAGCCGCGAGGCCTCGGCTTTCACATCCGCCGCCCTGAAGAGAGCCGAGATGACGGCGATCCCGTCAACGCCAGCGGCGATCACGGCTTGCGCATTCGAGGCATCGATGCCGGCAATGGCGCCGACCGGCGCCGCACTCGCAAGCCTGACACGCGCCAGCACTTCGCGAAGCCCTTCGAGCCCGAGAGGAGGATCAGGATTGTTCTTGCTCACGGTCGTGAAGACGCCGCCGATGCAGGCGTAATCGAGGGGCATATCCGGCAACCCGTCGGCGTGCTCCGCCGTCTTGACGGTGACCCCGATGATCGCACGAGGTCCGAGCAGATCGCGCGCATCCTTCGGATGCATGTCGTCCTGTCCGAGATGGACACCGTCCGCGCCAGCCGCCAAGGCGACGTCGACACGATCGTTGATCAGGAGAGGCACATTCGTGGTGGCGAGGGCTGCTTTCAGCGCCCGCGCGGTTTCCACGAGGCGTCGGCCGTCCGCGCGCTTGTCCCTGTACTGGATGAGGGTGACGCCGCCGGAAACGGCCTGTCGGACGAGATCCACGGGACTCCGACCGCCCGTCCGTTCGGGATCAACGATGCCATAGAGCCTGAGGTCGACTGGATTCACGAAAACCTCCCGTAGACGCCGAGTGTGGGGGCGTCGAGATTGAACAGGGCATCGAGGAAGCCGGGCTGGAAGGTGCCTGGACCTTTTGCTTCTCGTGCCGCGATCTCGCCGGCGACGCCGGTCACGAGCAGAGCCGCGGCCGCAGCCTCGAGCGTGTTGCCGTGCAGGGCGGCGAAGGCCGCAACCAGAGCGGTTCCCGCGCATCCCATGGCCGTGACGTGCGCCATCAGAGGATGACCGTTATCGACACGGATGACGTCGTTGCCATCCGTGATGAGGTCGGTGTCGCCGGTCAGGGCGACGACGGTGTGATGGGCCTGTGCGAAAGCCAGGACATTCCCGGCCGTCGCATCACGACCGGCCAGGGCTGCGAACTCTCCCGCATTGCAGCGCAGGACCCACGGCCTGCTCGCAAGACAGGCGTGGGCGAATTCCAGCCGCGGCGGCGACGTATCCACGAACACGGGATCGAGCACCCAGGGCTTCCCGCACGCATGCACGGCGGCGATAGCCTGGGGTATCGCGTCGCGCCGGTCAGCGTCGAGGGTTCCCAGATTGACGAGGAGCGCACTCGATCGGCTGGTGAAGGCAACGACCTCGTCAGGCGCGATGGTCAGGGAGGGAACGCCGCCCGCTGCCAGCAGAAGATTGGCCGTGAAGCTTTGCGCGGCCGCGTTCGTAATCGCATGCACGCGCGTGCGCTCGCCGCGAAGACACGCGAGAAGAAGCCCGGCCAGATGGGGAAGATCGTGAGCGTCCCAGATGGACGCTGGTGTGTCCGTCATCTCGCAATCCCTCCGCCGGCATGATCCGGATCAGGTTCGATGGGTTGATCTCACAAAGATCTCTCAGCCCGTTCGGGCACCCCAAGGAGATGTCTTTGAAATAATCCCTTCGTCGCTCCTTGGCAAGGAGCGATCTTCTCCGGTGCGTCCGGTTGACATGCGGGAGTCTCTCGCCAACAATCAAAGACGTTCCGAGGGGAGCCCTGTGAGGGGCTGAGAGTCGGCTGATCCGCCGTGACCCTTGAACCTGATCCGGGTCGTACCGGCGGAGGGACTGGAACTATCGAGCACGACACGTATCCCTCAGCTCGCTTTGCCCGGATCTCCCTTTATCGAAGAGGAGAGATCCAGTGACTGCCCACATCGACAAGCCCAAAGGCATTCCTCAATCCGTGACCACCGGCCCGATTCAAGGATCGCGCAAGCTTTACGGTACGCCCGCAGGGCGTCCGGACATCCGCGTTCCCTTTCGCGAGATCGTTTTGACAGACCCCAATGAGCCTCCCGTGCGTGTCTACGACCCTTCCGGGCCTTACACGCAGAGCGATGCGGTCGTCGATCTCAGCAACGGCCTTCCTCTCGTTCGCGAAGCCTGGATTGCGGCGCGTGATTTCGCCGCGATCGAGGCGCGGCTGGTCAAGCCCGAGGATAACGGCAATGTCGCACCCGAGGCGCTCGTGGCGCCATGTCCCGCCGGGCGCATCGTGCGCCGTGCGGCGCATGGGCAAATGGTCACGCAACTCGAGTTTGCCCGTGCCGGCATTATCACGGAAGAGATGATCTACGTCGCCCACCGCGAGAACCTGTGCCGCGAGGCCATGCGCGCGGATGCAGCAGCCAAGATCGCCGACGGGGAGAGCTTCGGGGCTTCTATTCCGGCTTTCATCACGCCGGAGTTCGTCCGCCAGGAAGTCGCCCGTGGGCGCGCGATCATTCCCGCCAACATCAACCATCCGGAACTCGAGCCCATGGCCATCGGGCGGAACTTCCTGGTCAAGGTCAACGCCAATATCGGCAACTCAGCCGTGGTTTCGACAGCAGCGGACGAGGTCGAAAAGCTCGTCTGGGCGATCCGGTGGGGGGCGGATACGGTGATGGATCTGTCGACCGGCCGCAACATTCACAACATCCGCTCGTGGATTTTGCGCAACTCACCGGTCCCGATCGGAACCGTGCCGATCTATCAGGCGCTGGAAAAGGTCGGCGGCGACCCCGTAAAGCTCGATTGGGAGGTGTTCAAGGACACGCTGATCGAACAGGCGGAGCAGGGGGTCGATTACTTCACGATCCATGCGGGTGTGCGCCTCCCTTACGTGCCCCTGACAGCCGACCGGGTGACAGGCATCGTTTCCCGAGGGGGCTCGATCATGGCGCGCTGGTGCCTGGCGCATCACAAGGAGAGCTTCCTCTATGAGCGCTTCGACGAGATCTGCGACATCATACGGGCGTATGACGTCTCGTTCTCGCTCGGCGATGGACTGCGCCCGGGCTCGATTGCGGATGCGAACGACGAGGCGCAGTTCGCGGAGCTCGAGACACTCGGCGAGCTCACCAGGATCGCCTGGGACAAGGGTTGCCAGGTGATGATTGAAGGCCCTGGCCATGTTCCGATGCATAAGATCAAGGTGAACATGGACAAGCAGCTCCGGGAATGCGGCGAAGCTCCGTTCTACACGCTCGGCCCGCTTACGACCGATATCGCACCGGGATACGATCACATCACCTCCGGTATCGGGGCCGCCATGATCGGGTGGTTCGGAACCGCAATGCTTTGCTACGTCACGCCCAAGGAGCATTTGGGCCTTCCGAACCGGGACGACGTGAAGATAGGCGTCATCACCTACAGGATCGCGGCTCATGCAGCCGATCTCGCCAAAGGGCATCCGGCCGCTCAGGTGCGGGATGATGCCCTGTCCCGTGCGCGCTTCGACTTCCGGTGGGAGGATCAGTTCAACCTTTCGCTCGATCCTGATACGGCGCGGGCTTACCATGACGAGACGCTGCCGAAGGAGGCGCACAAGGTGGCGCATTTCTGCTCCATGTGCGGTCCGAAGTTCTGCTCGATGAAGATTACGCAGGATCTGCGTGCGGAGGTCGCCGCCCTGAGCCCGGAAGAGCAGCAACGGTTGTCAGGAATGCGCGCGAAGAGCCGGGAGTTCGTGGAAGGAGGCGGACGACTTTATCTCGAACGGCCTTGAAGCCGTCCACAAGAGACCCCTGGTTCTCACTCGGCGGGCTTCGCCATTACGGTTGATGGCGAAGCCCGTCTGTCAGGATGCCTTTCGCGACCCGGATCCAGTGCCTGAGGCGGCCTGCATCCTGCCGGTCGAACGCGGCCCGCCGCTTGAGGTCATCGAAGGTGTCGTCGCGACAGGCTCTCTCGTAGAGTTCACGGGCCAGCGCCTCGGCTTCCGCAGGGTTGACGACATCATTGTGCCGGCTCGACATGGGTTCGGCGCGAACGGACATCCCATTCTCCTCTTCAGGTCTCGTGCCGCTGCTGGATGTATTCCCGCGCAATTCGGCCTACGGTGCTGGAACTCAAGCCCAGGCGGATTCCGATGGTGGAGTTGCTGAGACCCTGTGCCTTCAGCGCCGCGATGCGCTCTGACCGCTTCTCGGTCTCGGCCTGACGCCGGGCTCTCTCCTCGGGTGTCGAGACACGATAGCTCAATGATCGTTTCTTTGATTCTCTGCTCATAAAATTTACCAATCCATGCCCCGCTCGTTGATCCTGCGGAACGTTGGCGCTGCGCTTGCACGACCGACGTGTGTGGGAAGATTCATCGACGCCGCGCGCAGCGACAACGAGCCAACATGCAGGCAGGGCAGTGACGGGCTGCCCAGGCTCTCTGCGTCTAGAGCTCTTTGGCCTTGCGTTGTTCGATAGGTTGTCCGCCCCGAGCCCGCGCATCCTCAGCGCTGTCTCTCGGGGCTACTGTCCTGCGATCAAGGTTCCTGCGTGGCAAAGGCCACGGATATGGCTCGGATAGGTCGGCATAGCGCGGCAAGCTTAGGCAAGCACAAGACTTTGTCAAACAGGCTTCTGGCAGACCGACAACCTTGACTTCGGCGACGACAAGGCCGAGATTAAGTGTGCCATGTCCGTGATCCGTACCATTTCCGCTTTCCGCGCAGGCCGTCTCAAGACGGGAGCCTGAGCCCCGGACGTTTTTGTCCGGGGATGAACGGGACACGTCAGTAACCCGACTAACGATAGCCTCTTCGGCATCCACACCGTGAAGCGATCCGGTGTGCGGGTTTGCTTGCGAACACAATCGAAAAACCAAGAACGGCGTCTCGGCGAGACGACCGACGGTGAGGTCATGTCAATTGTCGCTCTTACAGTTTTCTTCGCACTAACGCTCGCACAGCTCCTCTTCTGGGAGGCTATTGGAGAGATGTTCGGCTTTGCAGCCTCCATCAGCCTTCTGGGAGTCTGCGCATCTCTCACGCTCATCCTCGCTGCCCATGTAGCCGCAACCCACACCTTCCGGCCCAGCAGGAGGGGATAGGCGAAACCCCATGAGGCCACGGCGCAGAAAGGGCTGGCAATGCCGGTCCTTTTCCCGCCGCGCCTTTCGCCTTGGACAGCAACAGCGAGCCCTTGCTCGCGACAGGAGATCATCGGTGTTGAAGCGCGTTCGTCGGGACGTCTGCAGCGTCTGCAAACGCATTCTGCCAAGGGCCGCAGCGCGGTGCCCTTGGTGTTCTTACACGATCGACAAACCAGTCAGATCAAACGCTTCGCGATCCCTCGACGATATCGTCCGGGAGCGCCCGACGAGGTTTGAGCCTCGTCACGAAAACTTCCACTACGCCGTTCTATGAAGGAGTTATCTATGAAACAGAATGAAACAGGCGCGCCGATCATGATCAAAGGCCGCAATATCGACATCGAAGAGGCGTTCCACGGTAAAGTGCAGGAGGGCGTCCTGCATGTCGTCGGATCACATTTCGGGAAGTTGAACCACGCGACAGTTGGGTTCAGTCGCGAAGGACATACCTATTCATGCACGATCAATCTGCAGGTCGGCACCCTCAAGGTGATCATCGGCGAGGCGGTCGCAGGCGATTGTCATCGGGCGTTCGATCAGGCCCTTGGGAAGGCCGGCCGGCAGCTCAACAGGAGGACGCAGCGCATGGCGGCTCGCTCCAACGCTCAGGCTCCGGTCTCAACGTCTGCATGAATTCCTCGCGGGCCGGAGGAAATCTCCGGCCCGCGCTTTGTCAAGATGCGACGCAGCCCGAAACGCTTCGCGTCGATGTTTGAACGTCGTTCACCATTGTCTCGTGAGGCACATCTTCTCGCTCGGGCTGACGAACCACCTTGATGACGTGCAAAGTTCGCCAGACACCAGTGGCGCTGCGCCAGGGTAAGGATTCCCCTTCTGCCAGCCCGATCAACGCCGCGCCGAGAGGCGACAGCACCGAGATCCGCCCATGACCGGCATCCTCCTCGCCGGGATAGACGAGCATGGCCCGCCGCATCTGCTCGGTGATGCCGTCGCGGAAGTCGAAAACGGAGTGCATGGAGATCACGTTCGACGGAAGTCTCGCCGGATCGACCACCCGCGCGCGCTCCAGCTCCGAAGCGAGGAGCTGCGCGGAAGGAGGCGCTCTGCGGATTTGCATGCCAGCCGATGCAATCCGCTGGAGACGCGCATGATCGATTGAACCGATCGTCGGAATAATGTGGGTCGTTGGCACCTCATTCTCCTGAAAACAAAAAATGATATCGCGGGCGAGCTCGCAGCTGGACATGTTCTGAGGTCAACCGGGGAGCTCGGCTCGGACGAGCCGCTGTCGTCTTGTTCGCGCGTGCAGGGGGGGACGCGGTCCCGGGGCAAGACATCTGGCTTGCGCCCGGGATCAGCAGCTTGAAGCGAGGAGAGCTATGGGAAAAGCGCTGATGACGTTCGGCATGGTTCTTTCAAGATAGTTTGAAATACCGCCAATTCAAGTCGACGGGTTACATAATCAAGTGAATGACGTCATGGCTCGTTGTGCGAAGCTCAGAAGGATAGTTTCCTTCCTATTCTAGAACTTACCTTGGAGATAAGCGTTGCTGTAATGGCATGACCACGCGTCTTCTTATTCTGCATACCGGACCGACATCGACGATGAGGTATACCATGATGGCATCCCTGATTTCTCCCGCATGTGTGGTTTCGCGCTTGCGCGCACGGGACGTCCGTCATGTCGTCGATCAACTCTCCCGCATCGCGGCCCCGCAGACGGCGTTGGACAACGACGCAATTTGCCGCATCGTTCTGGAGCAGTGGGGCAGGTCAACGTTTGGCTTCGGGCGGGGCGTCGCAATCCCCCATGGCCCGATCCCGGGGCTTGTACGGCCCATCGGCATCTTCGCGCGGCTGAACCCGGGGCACGATTTTGGCGCGTCCGACGGCATTCCCGCCGATCTCACGTTCCTTCTTCTGAGCCCCGATGGGGAGGAATCCACCCATCTCCGAGCCCTGGCCTGTGTGGCGCGTCGGCTGCGCGACCGCGAGGTTGCAACGCGCCTCCGGTCAGCGACGGATGCGGTGGCCGTCCATATCATATTGACCAGCGATGCATGGCGCGCCGGTCTCGCGCCTGCCTTGGCACAACCGGAACTATGTTGAGGAAAATTGGGCTGATTTGACAAACAGGGCGATGTGTACCAGCATCCGCCCATCATGTTGAGCTTTGCACAATTTCGTCGTGGCCTGCTTCGTGCAGGCAACCTCATCGCGGGCAAGTAGCCCCGAACTCGACGTGCATTCGCACCCCGAGTTCGGGGCGCAAGATCCTTCCATTCCCGATGATCTGTAACGCCGGATGCTGGCGAACCCGATGTCGCGGCATGCTTCAGCGCCTCGCTGAAGCGATGGATTGCCTGTCGGAACGCAAGGCGCGCGCCGGTGAGATCGGCGACATATGCAGACGGGGAGGGGCCGAAAGATCGGACGGCAACACTGATCCGCGAGCAGAGGCGGGTGACCCGCGCTGGCGTCTACAGCAAAACAGGAGGCTTGAGATGTCAACAAAATCCTCTGGCGGTGACATGCCGCACATCACCCTGACGATCGCTGATCATGAGAAGCTTTCGTCCATGGCCAATGCTGCCGCGCATACGATGCATGACCGGGTCGCCGAGCTGTCCGAGGAGCTCGATCGCGCGCAGATTGTTCCCGAGGCGCCCCAGCCGCTCGATTTCGTGTGCATGGGGTGCGCCGTCGATTTTCGTGATGTCGCGAGCGATCGCATCATGACGGTCACCCTCGTCTATCCGAATGAGACCGACATCTCGAAGGGGCGCGTCTCGGTGCTGACGCCGATCGGAACGGCATTGCTCGGTCTCCCTATCGGCGCGTCGATCGACTGGACCACGCGCACCGGCGAGCTCAAGCGCCTGACGGTGCTGCAGGTTCGCATGCCATTCTTCACCGAGTCCCAGTCCACACGAGCGCGCATGGTCCGCGCCGACGCGTGAATGACGAGCCTCGCGGTCCGTTCCGGCCGTGCGGTTCCCTGTGTTGTAACCGGCAGAAATCCTGCCAGCGGAGAAGTGAATGCCCGAAACCACCCGCCTCAGCGCGATTGCCGCTCCCGACCTGCGCCCGCCAGCGCACGGCTTCGAGAAGAGCCCGCATCATGCTGATAGGATCAGACCTGTCGCTCTTCTCTCGTCGAGTCATGCTCCGGCCAATGATGATCGTCTCGATCACTTCATCAACCGCGACGGTCTTCGTTACGCTGGAACCCACCTGATCGTCGACCTCTGGGACGCCACGAGCCTGGACGACCTTGCCCTGGTCGAGCAGGCGTTGCGAGATGCCGCCGCCCGTGCCGGCGCGACGCTCCTGAACATCGACCTTCATCACTTCAGTCCGAATGGCGGCATCTCCGGCGTCGCGGTCCTGGCGGAAAGTCATATCTCGATCCATACCTGGCCCGAGGCCGCCTACGCGGCGGTCGACGTCTTCATGTGCGGCAAGGCGCAGCCGCACAAAGCCATCGAGGTTCTGAAAGAGGCATTCCTGCCCGGAATGGTGACGCTGGCGGAGCACAAGCGAGGAGTGATCCTATGAGCTGGTTCCAGGAGCGGCTTTCCGGGCATTATGCGCAGATGCTCAGCATGGACACCGTACTCTATCATTGGCGGACCGAGTTCCAGGACGTACTGATCTTCGAGAACGCGACCTTCGGAAAGGTGATGGTGCTTGATGGCGCCGTGCAATTGACAGAGCGCGACAACCATATCTATCACGAGATGATCGCTCACGTTCCGCTGATGGCACACGGCTCTGCGCAGGATGTCCTGATTATTGGTGGAGGCGACGGCGGTACCTTGAGAGAGGTGCTGAAACACCCGGTCGAGCGCGTCACGATGGTGGAGCTCGACAGCGAGGTGATCGATCTGTCCCGGCGTTTCCTGCCGATGGTTTCCGATGGAGCGTTCGACGACCCGCGAACGAACGTTCTGGTCATGGACGGAACGCGATACATCGACGAGACGAGAGAGCTGTTCGACGTCATCATCATCGACTCTACGGATCCGGTGGGGCCGGGCGAGCCGCTCTTTACGGCGGGATTCTATGAGGCATGTCGAAAACGCCTGCGCCCGGGCGGAATGGTTGCCGTGCAGAGCGGCGCACCGTTCTTCCAGTCCGAGGAGTTGATGGCAGTCTGCGAGCGCCTGTCGGACTCGTTCCCGGGCGTGCGGCCGTACCTTGCCCCTGTCCCGACTTACGCCAGCGGCTTGCTCGCGCTCGTCGTGGCGGGCGAGTCCCGTGATGCGTTGAGGCCGCCATATGAGGTCCTGCGGGACCGTTTCCGTCGGTTGCAGGGGACGACGTGCTACTACACGCCCGAGGTGCACAGAGCTGCCTTTGCGTTGGCTCCCTCGTTCTCGTCCTCCTCCAGGGGCGCCCCCCGATGAGTACGGGGCTTCTAAAAACAGGGTCCTGAGACCCGGGACGGCTGTGGCTCGGGCCACTGCCGTCCCGGGACCATCCCTCATCGCATTCGGTCAACACGGCTTCGCACAGACTGCCCTGTGGAGCCCGCCAGGAGGACACCATGACGATTATTTCATCAGCCCCGGCAACGCCGCTTCGAAGGATCGATCCACCCAAGTGGCCGAGCCCGCACGGCTACTCGCATGCGGTGGCCGGCACCGGAACCTTCGTGTTCTTGGGCAGTCAAATCGCCACAGACAATGCGGGGAGGGTGACGACGATCGGGCTCGTTCAACAGGCGCGCCAGGCGCTCCGGAACGTTCGAACGGTGCTCGCCGAAGCGGGCGGGGCTCCTGAGCATATAGCACAGATGACCTGGTATGTGCTCGATATCGATCATTACAGGACCCGACTTCCCGAGATCGGCGTGGTCTATCGGGAGGTCATGGGAAGTCACGATCCGGCCATGGCCCTTGTCGAGGTTTCGGGGCTCGTCGATCCCGCCGCGATCGTGGCAATCTCCGCGACGGCAATCCTTCCGCCTGGAAGTCCGTCGTCGTCTGTGGAGAACACGGTCGTCCCATGACGCAGCCTGTTGAACGCCTGATCGAGGTATCCGGATTCAGTCGATGACCATGAGTGTTCACCTTCCGCCGATCACGCTGACGCGGCGCGATCATCAGCGACTTCAACAGACGGCGGAACAGCTCGCCGGCCAGATGCATCCGCTTGCGACGCCGCTCCAGCGCGAATTGCGCCGCGCCAGGATCTGCGCGCCGGATGAGGTCGCCGACGACGTCGCCGCGCTCGACACCTTCGTGACGTATCGCCTCTCTGGCGAGGATAGATCCGAAAAACGCATGTTGATCCATCCCGACGATCATATGTGGCCACCGGCCGAACTGTCCGTCCTCACGCCGGTCGGGCTTTCGCTGCTCGGGCTGCGCGCCGGAGACAGGATGCCGCTACTTGGTTCGGATGGGGCCCCTGACACCTGTGTCGAGGTTGAGACGGTCGGGCCACGCGTGGTCGGAGCTTTCGCGCCGTTTGGCGGTGCGCCGCGATCAGGAGGCGCCAATGGACTGTCATAACGGGATCGAAGCGGGACTTGATCTCCTCCGTGGTCATCCCCGGCTCGCGCCGGGAATCGAGGCGTAAGAGGCTAGAGCTGTTCCCGCGCAAGGGGAAACAGCTCCGTTCTGTGATATACCTCATTGTTTGGCGGAGAGCCGGGTCTGCTTCGCCGGAAAGGACACTGGCGCATCGGACGCCGTTAGGGCTTGTTCTGTGACGCCTCTGCCGGCCTCACGATAACTCTCTCCATGGCTCGACGAATTGTCCGTGCGGCTGGTAGAACACTTGCAGCAGAGTCAGACTGCGCCAGCCCTTCGACGTTCGCCATGTGATCGACTGGCCTTCACGAAGGCCGATGAGAGCCGCTCCGATCGGGGTCAGGACGGAAATGCGCTCCACTCCTCCGTCCGCCTCACCGGGATAAACGAGAGTGGCGCAGTGAGTGTCCAAGGTCACGTCGTCCCGGAACTCCACGCGCGAATGCATCGTCGCTACCGTGCGCGGGATCGCATGATCCGTCACGATCGTCGCGCGCATCAGCTCATTCGCGAGCATGGCGGCGGCGGAGCGGTCGCGAGGATCCTCCACGCCGATGGTTACAATTCCGGCGAGGCGCTCATAGTCTCCGGCTGCAATCGTGACGGGCGGAAGGTTCTCGTGTCTGATCATGATGCTTTCATACCCATGCGAGACCGCCTGGAGAGCGGGTTACCGTCGATCCATCGTCCAGGAAACGCAGGCCTATACCCTCCACGTATACCTCGTGGTGTCCATCCGCTTCCGCAAAAGGCATGCGGTCGCCGACGCGCAGGCCAAGGAGAGCGGTTCCGAGAGGAGTGGTGACTGAGATCTCCGCGCCGGGCCAGATCAGGTCTTCCGGATGGACGAGCAGATGCGCGCGCGTTCTCGGCTCGCCGTCGAGCCGATAGATCACGCGGCAATTCGTGGAGACGATATCCTCCGGAAGGCTTGCAGGATGACAGACCGTCGCGCGGCGCAGTTCCTTGAGCAGGAAATCGGGCACCCGGCGGTTTTGCTTCTGCCGCAGCATCGCCGTGAACAGCAGGCGGTTATAGTCGCTGGTCGCAAGGGTGATCGGCGGAAGATCGGGCAGCGCGTTCATGGAAACCTCCTCAGAAGCGGTCCTCCGGCCGGCTGTGCAGGATGTGCGTTCCGGTCGAATGGGCACAGGTGACGGATCGCCGAGGGCTCAGCGGCACAGGCGATGCTGACGGATGGTCCGAGTTGGCATTCATGTCCCCCGAGCGCCGGCGACCCAAGGGTCCAGCCGGCCTTCGGGGCCTACCCGCCTGCTTTGAGGCAGCCCGCGTGCGCTAGGAAGCGAAGATGTTTCACGAGCTTGATCATGACCCTGATAACATAGCTCCGCTGCCCGCAAATGCAAGGTTTCGGGAGGCGCGCGGCATGGGACTAAGGACTGATCCGGGGCGCTTTCGGGCGCGGATTGCGTCCCGTTACGCACGCTCCTCGCGATCGGTATCATCGTGCACCATGATCGTTCTCACCGCGCTCAGGTGGTCGAACATGGCTTGCCGTGCTGCCGAAGGATCCCGTGCCGCAATGGCTTCGACGATCGCCATATGCATGCGTCCCTGCTGCGCCGCATACTCCTTCTTGCGGGCGCGGCGGAAGGCCAGATCATGCTGCCGCTGCCACCGGGCGCGGCCGCGCACCGAGGATAGGACGTCGAGAAACGCGATCAGCAGGGGATTGCCGGTGATCCGTGCGATGCCCTTGTGAAAAGCGTCGTCCGCCTGCTCATAGGCCTGCCAGTCGGGAGCATCGCTGCTCTTGAGCGCATGGTGGCGAAGAAGCGCGATGTCATCCGCCGTCGCCCGCAAGGCTGCTCCTCCCGCAATCGGGGGTTCGATCAGCAGGCGCGCGTCGAGCACATCGGCGGGGGAGGCCATCTCCGCCAGAACCGACGGGCGGATCGGCTCGTGCGCCGGGCGTGGTCCGACGAAGGTGCCTTGACCCACATGGCGCCAGATCAGCCCCTCCCTCTCCAGAACGGCGAGCGCACTCCGCAGGGTTTCGCGACTGCAGCCGATACGGGTGGCGAGGATCCGCTCCGGCTCCAGCCGGTCCTGGGGCCCGTAAGCGTGCTGTCTCAGATAGGCGCGGAGCCTTCGTGTTGCGGCTTCCGACGTAAGCCGTGTTCCTGGCATCTGTCAGACCAATTCATAGACCAATCCGAATTGGTCTTATCTACCAGGACCGGTCCTGGAGCGAAAGGTCCGGACGCGCAAGAGACCGCGAGAAACAAGAGGCCGGAGGAGATCGCCAATGAAAACCACCCTGTTCGAAAGGCTTGTCGGAGATGAGCCCAGTGCCGATCCGGAGGTCCGCCTGGGCCGTATGATCGGCACACTCGTCGGGCTCCCGCTTTATCCGATGTTCGTCTGGATCGTCATCGACGGGTTCTTCCGGGCCCTCTAAGCGCCGCTGGCATATTCGACAGGCAAGTCCCGTCTGCTCCCAAGACGCGGCGGACATCTTACCCAGAGCCGGCGCCACCGGCTGTGGGCTCTCAACGATCCGATTGGAACAACCCATGCGCAAGATCGATCCGTTTCTTCTGCTCATCATGGCGGCTGTAGCGCTTGCCGCCGTGCTCCCGGCCGAGGGAACGAGCGCGGAGGCTCTCGATACCTTGGGAATCTGGGGGATCGCGCTCCTGTTCTTCGTGCATGGTGCGGCCCTCCCGCGCGAGGTGGTGATCGCAGGTTTGGTTCAATGGCGACTTCATCTTTTCATCTTCGCCATCACATTCGTGGTGTTTCCTCTGGCCGTTGTGCCGTTCGGCGTCTTGCCGCGCGCGTGGCTGCCGGCGGATCTGCTCCTGGGGTTCCTCTATCTCGCGGCTCTGCCGTCGGCGGTGTCGTCCTCGATCGCCTTCACCGCCATGGCGCGCGGCAATGTGCCGGCGGCGATCTGCAGTTCCGCCGCATCGAATGTCTTCGGCCTGCTGCTGACTCCGGTGCTGCTGTCGCTGCTCACCCGGAGCTCCGTCGATCAGGGCATCGACCTCGGCACGGCGCTGACGGACGTCGTTCTCCAGCTGCTGCTTCCGTTCTTGCTGGGGCAGATCGCGCGCCCATGGCTCGCCAATATCATGGCGCGCCATGAACGCCGGATCGGTCAACTCGACCAAAGCGTCATTTTACTCATCGTCTATACCGCGTTTTCGCAGTCTGTGGTCGATGGCCTGTGGTCGCGCATTCCGCCGGCCTCCGTGGCTCTGACGGCGGTTCTGTGCCTGCTGCTGCTTGCCGTCGTGTTGGCCGTTACGGCTTTCGCCGCCCGCCGCCTGCGCTTCTCCAGGGGCGACGAGATCGCGGCCGTGTTCTGCGGCTCGAAGAAGAGCCTCGCGTCCGGCTTGCCGTTGGCGAAGGTGCTGTTTGCGGCCGCTCCGGGCTTCGGCATGATCGTTCTGCCGATCATGTTCTACAACCAGATCCAGATTCTGGTCGGGGCGGTCCTTGCCCGGCGATATGCATCCGACAGCGTTGCCGCGCCTGTTGCTCCATGACGATCAGGCAGCAGACGCCGTGCGGCCTTCAGGTCAGCCAGAACTTGATGATGAGACCGACCATACCCGTTGTGCCGACCCCTGCGGCCCAGAGGCCGATGAACCACAGCCACTGACGCAGGGCGGAATGCGGTCCGCTTGTATCACGCATCAATGATATCCCTCGTGGCCGGTCTTTCCGCGGAAGACCCAGTACGAATACCCGGTATAGGCCAGGATGATCGGGAGCAGCACGCTCGCGCCGGCCAGCATAAACGTCAGGCTGGCATGCGGGGCTGCGGCTTCGTGAATGGTGACGGCATCGGGCACTACGTGCGGGAACATGCTGATCCCCAGTCCGACGAGACAGAGGGCGAACAGCCCGAGAGTCAGCAGGAACGGCCAATACTCCCAGCGGCGCGCCAGGCCCACCAGCAGGGTGCCGGAGCAGAGGCCGACCAGCAACGGCACCTGTGCCGTGAACAGGACCTGCGGCCAGGCGAACCAGCGTTCATAATAGGCTGCGCTGAGGAATGGCGTCGCTGCGCTCACCATTCCGATGCAGGCGATCATTCCGACAGCGAGCCGTCCGGCGAGACGATAGCTGTGATCCTGTGCCGCGCCTTCGATCTTGATGACCAGCCATGTCGCGCCGAGCAGGGCATAGCCGATCACGAGGCTTATCCCGACGAGCAGGCTGAAGGGCGTCAGCCAGTCCCACCAGCCGCCAGCATAGGACCGACCCTCGACTGCGATTCCTTGGAGAAGCGCGCCGAGCGTGATGCCCTGCGCCAGCGTGGCGACGACGGAGCCGGTGGTAAAAGCGATGTCCCAGTAACGCCGATGGCCTGGATCGCGCCAGCGGAACTCGAACGCCACGCCGCGGAAGATCAGCGCCAGGACCATCGCGATGATCGGCGCGTAGAGCGCTGGCAGGATGATGGCATAGGCGAGCGGGAAGGCGGCCATCAGGCCGCCGCCGCCGAGCACCAGCCAGGTCTCGTTGCCGTCCCAGACCGGGGCGACCGAGTTCATGGCGCTGTCGCGCTCAGGACCTGGCCGGAAGAACGGGAACAGGATGCCGATGCCGAGGTCGAAGCCATCCATCACGACATACGCGAAGACGGCGAAGGCGATGACGAAGGCCCAGAGGGTGGGGAGATCGAGAAAGGTTGTCATGGTTCAGGTCCGTGCGCCCAGGGTACGGATCGGATCGACGGCGGTAGCCGGAGTGATGCCAGCCGCTCGGATCGGGTGATCGGGACCGGTTTCGGGCCCTGTTTCTCCCCAATGAGGCGGTTTGCCCATCAGCTTGAGAATGTAACCGGTGCCCGCGCCGAATACGATGAAGTAGACGACGATGAAGGTCATCAGCGAGGCGGCGACGGCCGGAGCCTCGAGCGGCGAGGCCGATGCCGCGGTCTTGAGCAGGCCGTAGACGGTGAAAGGCTGGCGTCCGACCTCCGTGGTCACCCAACCCGCGATCACAGCGACGAAACCGGAAGGTCCCATCGAAAGGGCGAGCCAGTGCAGGGGGCGCCAGTCGTAAAGGCGGCCCCGGAAGCGGGCGACGAGACTGAGCGCTCCCAGGCCAAGCATGAGGAAGCCCAGGCCCACCATGATGCGGAACGACCAGAACACCACGGGCACATAGGGCCATTCCGCACGATCGACCGTGTCGAGGCCGTTCAAAGACGCATTCGGGTCGTGCTTGAGGATGAGCGAGGACGCCTTCGGGATCGCGATGCCGTTCCGGACCGTGCCGGCCTCCTGATCGGGGATGCCGAAGAGGATCAGCGGCGCGCCGTCCGGATGGCTTTCGAAATGGCCCTCCATGGCCATGACCTTCGCAGGCTGGTGCTCGAGGGTGTTGAGGCCGTGCATGTCTCCGGCCAGAATCTGGAGCGGGGCGACGAGAGCCACCATTCCCATGGCCATCGAGAACATCACCCGCGCGCCCTTGTTGGTGCGGTCGCGCAGGAGATGCCAGGCGCCGACACCGCCGACCACGAGGGCCGTGGTGAGATAGGCGGCCAGCACCGTGTGCACGAGGCGATAAGGAAAGGACGGATTGAAGATGATCGCCCACCAATCCTCCGGCGAGAACTGGCCCGCCTCGTTGACGGTGTAGCCGACCGGCGTCTGCATCCAGGAGTTGGCGGAGAGAATCCAGAAGGCGGAGATGAACGTGCCGATGGCCACCGCGAGCGTTGCGGCGAAATGCAGCCGCCGGCCGACGCGGCCCATTCCGAACAGCATGATGCCCAGGAAACCGGCCTCCAGGAAAAAGGCGGTCATGACTTCATAAGCCATCAACGGACCGATGATCGGCCCGGCCTTGTCCGAGAACACCGCCCAGTTGGTGCCGAATTGATAGGACATCACGATGCCGGACACCACGCCCATGGCGAAGGCGAGCGCGAAGATCTTGAGCCAGTACTTGAACAGGTTGAGATAGACCTCCCGGCCGGTCCACAGCCAGAGCCCTTCGAGCACGGCGAGATAGCTCGCCAGTCCGATCGAGAACGCGGGAAAGACGAAGTGGAACGAAACCGTGAACGCGAACTGAAAACGCGCGAGGAGAAGCGCGTCGAACTGATCGAACATGTCACTGATCCTTGGCGTCGCTGCGGCTCTTCTTCGATCCCGGCACGACGAAGAGACGATCCTTGATCTCCAAGATCTTCTGAACCTTGGAGCCCAGCGTCAGGAGCTGGACGAGACGCTCCGTATCGAGCCTCCGCACATCGGCGTACCAGCCTGTCAGAAGCTCGAACAGATCATGCATTTCGCGCATGCGTTCCTGTGCATGGCGCTCCTCCGCGCTCGCGGGTTCCTGCATGAGAACTTCGCGCAGGAGCGTCATGGTCGGGTCGATCTCGCGCTTCTTTCGTTCCTCGACTAGGCTGCGGACGATCTGCCAGATGTCGTCGGGCGTGGAGAAGTACTCGCGACGGTCACCGGGTTTGTGCTGGAGCCGCACGAGGTTCCAGGCCTGCAGCTCCTTGAGGCCCATGCTCACGTTGGAGCGGGACACGCCGAGCCGCTCGACGATGTCCTCGGCGTTCAATGGCTCCGGAGACACGAACAGCAGGGCATAGATCTGCCCCACGGTGCGATTGATGCCCCAACGGGAGCCCATCTCGCCGAAATGCAGCACGAAGGTTTGGACGAGGGGAGGAAGATTCATGGCGATTCCGAAATTTCAGAATTTTCTGAAATGTCGGATAAACATTGATCTAAGTCAAGGTTTGCTGAGGTAACGGGGGTGCAAGCGTGCGGGCTTCACGTCTCAAGGGATAGGGGGAGGCGGTATGCTCCTACGGGGGGCGCGGAGGCGCTGAGCCCGTGGTCATGGTAACGGGATAGGTATGCACCCAAGAATACGCAGCCTCGCCATGCGAGCGGCATTGCGCCTCAGGCGATGATTGGCCGGCCAATCATCACGTGGAGCTGGCCGTGGCCGAGCGCAGGCGATGATGGGTTCAGGTGCCGGACGCTGTCCGCTCGGGGACGGTCTTCTTCGTGTTCGCCGTCTGTTGCGGGAGCGCGAAACGACCTTCCTCGGCTTTGTGAAAGTACTGGCTCGCCACCAGCATGCCCTTGGTTGGCCGGATCGGCGGGATGCAGGTCAGCAGCATGAATGGTCCTGATGTGAGCAGGTGAACCCAGACCGATGGCTCCCACATGGTCTCGACCCAGACACCGAACCCGGCCGCCGGGATGCCCATGATGATCATGATGAAGAAAGCCGGGCCGTCCGCCGGATCGGCGAAGGAGAAGTCGAGGCCACAGGCTTCGCAGCGCGGAGCAAGGGTCAGGAAGCCCTTGAACAGGCGACCTTCTCCACACCGAGGGCAGCGACACCTCAGACCGTGCTTGAAGATGGCGTCCCGTGCAGTAAGGCTCGTCTTCATCTCGAACTGATCTCCAGGTTACTTGAATATGTATGGATTGATGATCCATACATTCTGGTATAGAGTTTTTGCTCTAAAGAAGCTGAAGAGGCGGGTCGCACTCGATTTCGTATCGCCCGTCTGTGCATCATGTATGTGGCCGTTGAGCCATACATCTGCAAGACAAGAAGGTCAAGGAAACGTGTTGTCCTGGATGCCGCAGATCGAGAAGGAAAGCGGGCCCAAGTACCTGGCCATCGCCGAGGCGCTGCGGGCCGATGTGGAGTCCGGTCGCCTGCGTCCAGGAGAACGCCTGCCGCCGCAGCGGCAGCTTGCAAAGGAGCTCGGGGTCGACCTGACCACCGTCACCCGCGCTTTCAACGAGGCGCGTCGTATGGGGCTGATCGAGGCGAACACGGGACGGGGCAGCCATGTGCGGAGAGGAGGCGCGGCGCAGGCTGCTTCCTCCGGATCTCCGATCATCGACCTGAGCATGAACATGCCGCCGCAGCCGCCCGAAGCGAAGCTGCGGGAGCGCATCCAGGACGGGATCGCGGGGATGCTGAATGCGCCCCAGGGCCTGATGCATCTTCACTACCAGGAGAGCATCGGAGCCGGGCCGGACCGCGCCGCGGGCGCGCGTTGGCTCGCGCCTCGCCTCGGTGCGGTTCCTCTCGACCGCATCGTGGTGGCGGGCGGAGCGCAGACGGCGCTCTACGCGATCGTGCGCGTCCTGGCGCCGGAGGGCAGTGCCATCTGCGTTCCGGATCTCACCTATCCTGGGCTCCGGGCCATCGCCGAGCAGCTCAGGGTGCGGCTGGTTCCCGTTGCAATGGATGCTGAGGGGCTTGATCCCGCTGCATTGGACGAGGTGTGCGCGCGGGAGCGGCCGAAGGCGGTCTACTGCGTTGCAACCATCCACAATCCGACGACCGCGACGATGTCGATCCAGCGGCGCGAGGCGATCGCCAAGGTCGCGCGCCGGCACGGAATCATGATCATCGAGGACGATGCGTACGGCGCACTGCCTCAGCGGGCACCGGCGCCGATCGCGGCCCTGGCGCCGGATGTCACATGGCACATCGCCACCCTGTCGAAATGCGCGACGCCGGCCCTCAGGACGGCCTACGTGGTCACGCCGGGGTTGTCGGACACGCTGCGGCTCGCGGCGGAGATCCGCGCCATGACTCTCATGGTGCCGCCCCTCATGGCGGCATTGGCCTCACGGTGGATCCTCGACGGGACCCTCGACGACGTCACGGCGGCGATCCGCGACGAGAGCGCCGCGCGTCAGGCCATCGCCGGACGGGTGTTGAACGGACACGCCTTCAAGAGCCATCGTGAGGGACATCATTTGTGGCTGACCTTGCCGGATCGCTGGCATCGGGCCGACCTCAACGTCTACGCGCGGCAATCGGGACTCGCATTGGTGCCGAGCGAAGCCTTCGCGGTCGGAGCCGCGCCGGACGCCATCCGCGTCTCTCTCGGCGCAGCGCAGAACCGGGCGATGCTGGAGCGGGGCCTGAGGTTGCTGGCAACGGTCTTGTCGCACGGACCCAGCGCCCTCTCGTCCATCGTGTGATCCGGCTCAAGAGCGGCTTCATGATCCCTTGGCACCGGGGGTGAATTCTCATCTGGCGCCCGACGGCCATCGTTGCAGGGTGTCAAAAACAGCAAGCGCTGTCTCAAACGATCAAGCAGCCTGCCGCAAAGGGCGCTAATGCATTATCTGCGCCGATCATTTCCCGGTCGCGCCTGCCGCATGAGGGCAAAAGGAGCGATGCCATGAAGAGACTGCTCTTGATCCTGAGCACTCTGATTTTGAGTGCTCTTCTCATCCCCGGTAATGCGGAGGCTCAGCGCCGCGGCGGCTTTGGAGGAGGGGGCGCTCACATCAGCCGAGGAGGATACGGCGGCGGCTTTGGAGGGCATCGGATGTACGTTCCCCGCGGCGGCGTGAGCCGCGCCGGGGCGATCGCCGCGCGCCCAGGCGGCTATCCTGGTCGTGTCGCTGCCGTCCGTCCAGGGGCGGGGGCCTATCGCCAGGCAGCGATCGGCTATCGGGGCAACCGCGTTGGGTACGGGCGTTACGGTCGCTATCCCTATTATGGCCGCTACTCCGGACGCTACCCGTATTACGGGCGTTATGGCCGCTACCCCTATTACGGACGCTACTACGCGCAGTATCCATATTACCGTAACTATTACGGGAATTACTACGGTGGCTTGGGCGTCGGTCTCGTCACGGGCAGCGTGCTGGGAGCGGCCGCAACGTATCCCTATTACAATTATCCCTACCAGACTTCGGCTGTTGGCGGCTATTGTACGACTCAGGTCCGCACCTGTGCTTTGACCACACCCGCTGCCGTGGGAACTGGATGCTCATGCCGCACGCCTGGTGGCAGGGCTCGCGGAAGTGTTGTGGGCCAGTAATCCACGCAGTGCTTGAAACCGTCGAGCGCGTCGCGGAGCGACGCGCTCGACGGTCGGCAAATGAATCCCGAGTGAATCCAAGGAGCGTTCCATGGATCTGCGCAACCCGACGAATCTGCACAAATGCGTGGCCGAAGGTATCGGCACCTTCTGGCTCACCTTTGCCGGCTGCGGCAGCGCGGTCATCGCGGCTGCTTTCCCCGACGTCGGCATCGGCCTGCTCGGCGTGGCGTTCGCCTTCGGCCTGTCGGTGCTGACCATGGCCTATGCCATCGGCCATATCTCGGGCTGCCATCTCAACCCGGCCGTGACCGTGGGCCTGGCGGCGGGCAACCGCTTCCCGAGGCAGGACGTGCTGCCCTACATCGTGGCCCAGGTGGCCGGGGCCATTCTCGCCGCGGCGGTACTCTACGCGATCGCCAGCGGCGCTCCCGGCTTCGATCTGGCCAAGGGCTTCGCCGCCAATGGCTATGGCGCGCACTCGCCCGGGCACTACAGCCTGATCTCCGGCTTCCTGGCCGAGGTGGTGCTGACCATGATGTTTCTGTTCATCATCATGGGCTCAACCCATGGCAAGGCGCCGGTGGGGTTTGCGCCGATCGCCATCGGGCTCGGGCTGACGATGATCCACCTGGTGGGCATTCCAATCACCAACACCTCGGTCAATCCGGCCCGCAGCACCGGCCCGGCACTGTTCGTCGGCGGCTGGGCGCTGGCGCAATTGTGGATGTTCTGGCTGGCGCCGCTTCTCGGCGGTGCGCTCGGCGGCGTGCTCTATCGCTGGCTCAGCGAGGAGCCCTCGGCGCAGGTTACCGGCCTCACGCCCCCGGCGCCTGCCGAGTGAGCGGAATAATCCCTCAACGCATCAGAACCCCGGGGCGCTGATGCCGAGGATGGGTCCGTGCTGGGTCATGTCGAATTCGTAGCGCTGCCGGCCTGAGCCCTGGGCATAATCGACGAAGAGCGCCCGGTAGCCGACCACGCCCGAGAAGGTGATCCCGTGATAGGCGCCGAAGTCGAAGACGTAGCCGCCCACGGCCTGCCAGGAGAACCTGCTCCCGACTCCGAAGCCTCCGATGTCGCCGCGAAGAAAGAGATTGTGGCCCGGTGCCATGGCATAGCGCAGGCGCGCACCGACGACGGGGTCGATCCAGTCGAACGAGCCGGACCGGGCAATGGCCAAGCCGCCGACGAGATCGAGATCGCCGACCTGCGCGGTCCGGACCGCCTCGAACGAGACATCCGCCTCCTGGTGCCAGTAGCGGGCACCGCCCAGAATGTCGAACGCCAGAGCCCCGGAGTGCATCACCTCGTAGGATGCGCCCGCTTCGACAATGGCCATGTTGATGTCTACGCTGAGGGAGCGTCCCACCGTCGTGGTGACGCCCGGCGCCAGGGTGCGGGTACGGAGGCTTCCCGCATCCGCACCGACACTGCTCCAGACCAAATCGCCATAAAGCGTGAACGGACCGCGGCGAGCTTCGACGGTGCCCATGAGAGCCAAGAGCGAGCGCTGTTCTTGACGATGTCGAGAAAGCTGGCATTCACCTTCACGGAGCGGCCACGCACGGTTTGTGTGCCGTCCAGGGAAATGAGCCAGCCATAGGGAACGAACTGGAACATCCATGCGGATGGTGGCACGGCGGCTTCCTCCGGAGCAGGAGGCAGGGGTGGGGCGAGTTCGGCCGCATGGCACCACGAGGCGGATCCGGCAGCGGCAAACGACGTCACGAACATCCAGGACAGGTAGTGGCGCAGTCGGCGCGTGAAAGCTTCCATCTCTGTCCCTTCTCGTCCTGTCGCATCGGATCCCGCTGTCATCTGATCCGAGTTCGTCCTTGGGATCCAGGCGATTCCCATTCACGAAGCGCGATCTATCCATCAGAGGTAGGACCTGCGGAGACAGGGCACTGGCGCTGCCGCGAGCGGCAGCGCTGCGACGCTTCCTCGGGCGAACGCCTCGGTCGTCTCAAGGCTTACCGCGTGCACGATGCTGCTGGGACGGCGGGGCGTTGCCGCTCGCCATCTGAATGCAGGTGAGCACATCGACATAGCTCGGAGCGCCACCGACCATGGTTTCCCGGGTGCATCTATCCCGCTGCCCCGCATCGTAGCTGGTCCATTGCCGCTCCAGTTCGGTTCGCGCGGCGGTCTCGTCGCGGACACAGTTCTGATCAGTGTCCTTGTCGCTGGCTTCCAGACGGGGAGCGGCCCGGCACATGGCGGAGATGTCGAAGCGCGGGAGAGACTCCGCCCAGGCAACCGAGGTGAGTAAGGGCAGCGCTAGAAGTCCTGCGAACCGAACCATGCCGTCTCTCCGCAACAATTCGCCTATAATAAAACCATTGTAAGGCAGTGAGGCGCGCGCGGCTTGACCGGATGTGACACGCACTTGGCCGAAAGCGACAACGAGGTGCATTTCGGTTCATGTTCCGCACGGACCGCATCGGCATGCGGGATGAGAGCAAGGGATGCATGCCGGCGCGTCGGCGGCCGGTTTACACGCATCGCTCCTTGTGACTTCGACCATCAGTAACCTGTCAGCTCGTCCGCTTTCGGAGGGAAAGGGGCTGGCTTTCCGAGAATCCGCGACATGATCGTTCCGAGCGTTGCGGGATCATTGTCGAAGCCGCCATGGGTGCGCGAGGTGGTTTTTCCGCTGCTGCCGGTCGAGTAGGCGATATCGAGCTTCGCATGCGAGGGCAGCGCGCGCGCATACGCCTGCATCCCCGCCAGAGGCGTGTTCGGCGCCTGCTCATACGCCCTTGAAACCAGATAGAGCAGCGAATGACTGTAGGACGGAAGCAGGGGCACGGTGCTGGAGACCGTATCGTCCTGTTCCAGTTGGTCCGTCAGGTTGTAGAGGTAGATCCTGTCCAGCAGCCTGAGCCCGCCTTTGCCGGTCAGATACGGCTCATAATGCTCTTTGAAGAACGCGACCGTGCAGGCTGGCGCCATTAGGTGGATCGATCCAAGCTCCACCCGCTTGAGCCTGAATCGCTCCAGGGCGGCAAGCAGGTATCCGAGCACGTTTGCTCTGGCGCTATGCCCGACAAGATGGAGCTTGGGGCGTCGGGGTGCGCTGTCGAGGCCGGACAGGAGCGGCGACAACCCCTTGAACCCGCCGTCGTATTCCGGGCTGCCGCTGAAGGACATCAATGAGTCCTGCTTCATGTTGCGCCACGCATATGAGCCGGTCTGCTTGCCGATGCCTGCCTCGAAGAACCAATCGGTGATCCGGCCTCCAGCGCGACCAACGGCGGGCGACTGGGACAATTGGCCGAAGACTTCATCGAGAAAGCCCGAACCCCACATCAAGTGGAAGTTGTAGATTCGGTTGCGGCCGTAGATATCGTTCCTCTTCCAGATCGCGATGCGCTGTGCCTCGGCCGCAAGCGTGTTCAGCCCCCCATGTGCGTAGATGACCAGGTGGTCATAGCCCTTGTTGCCGTTGGAGGCGGGGTCGGTCAGGCGCTCGACGGTCTCCTGCATCTCGGTCTCGGTGAGAGATCCATACTTGCCCGAGGTGACGAGGACTCCATCATCGATATTCGTGTAATGGCCGATGATGTCCGCCCGCGTCGGCTCGTTAAAGCCGAACAATCCCGTGGCGCTCGATGGAGTGACGCCTGGCGCGGCTCCGAACGCGGCCGGCGCACGGACGCCAAGCTGCAGGACCCAGGCATCCATGATCGTGTTCGCCCAATCGGCATAAGTCCACTTGGCGATGCCGTTGACGCCCCATTCCGCTCCCCAGGAATTGAGAATCCAGAAGCCGGTGTCGTCGTAGCCGACGATGGCGAAGGCATGACCCCCGATCGGATCGCCTCCGGTTTCGATGAGGCCGTCCTTCGGCGCGTCCCAATGCGAGTGGATCTGCGCGGATGCGTAGATGACGCCGATATCGTTGAGCGCGGCATGGTAGTCGCTGATGTCCGGCTGGATCCGGAAATATGCGCCGAGCCGCGTTTCCCGCGCCTCTTTCGCCATTTCGTAGGTGAGCGCCCAATGCTTGATTCCGGGTTTGTCCGGCGCAGTCGCATCGCTGCAGACGCCGTTCTGATAGAAGCCCTTGAGAGCGCCCCGGATGCTCGATCCCTCGTAGGCGGAGCCTTCCCACTCGTCGTTGCGCTTCGCCATCTCGTAGAGCATGCGCGAGCTCACGGGCTCCGGGCGCTCCGGTCCGATCTCCCGTGAGCGGAGGAAGTCGATCACATGGGCCAGGGCGAAGCCGGTGCAGCTCGAGTCCTTGCCCTGATTCCGGACCGGAAATGCTATCCTCGGATAGATGCCGGGAAGGAGGGCCCGGAGATGCGGGAGATAGATGCGATCCCGGATGTCCGGCATGTCCGGAAGAATGTCGAGAATATGCGATCCGAGCTTCTTGCGCGATCCGGCGAATTCGCGATTGCCCACCCGAATCCGGGGTGGAGCGGATGCCATCAGGGGGCTCGCGTCGCTCGGAATGTCATCGGACGAAGCCGAGGATGCTGATCGTGGTGCGTTCCGCACCGCCCGCGAGCGGCTTGAAGAGCCGTTGGAGCGGCCCGCCTTGCGGGATTTCTTGTCGGCGTTCGATGTGCCCCGCGCCTGTGCCATACTGTCACCGCAGAAGTCGAGCGCCCCTTCAGCATCATCTCACGCTCAAGCCTGGCCGTCGACTCGGAGAGCCTCCCTTCTTCGGGATACGTTTCGCTGATCGGGCCGGAGCGCTGTGGGCCACGGCCGTTGCAGCGCGGGTCCGGCATACGCAGTTCACTGAAGCTAATGATGCAACGTACCGAAGAGTGTCGCTTGAATCGCGACTTTGCCGCTTTCCATCCGCGTCCACCGCGGGACCTCCAGATGCGCACGCGACGTGGTTGCGACGATGAAGGCAGTCGGCTCGCGGGCAATTTCCACCGACAGGAAAGGGCCCGAAACTGTTGCACTTCAACGCGGAAGCCGCCATTAAGGCTGCGAAACGGCAACCTGCCCGATCTGAAACAACAGACAGGAGTAAGATAGATTGCAAGCAGCCTCCATGCTGGACCAGGCGCTAACCCGCCTCGACGAGGCCGCCCGGCACCTCGATCTCGATGCGGACGTACTGGAAAAACTGAAGTACCCGCGCGAGACGACGAAAGTCCGCCTGATGATCCGCATGGACGACGGCTCTCGAAAATCCTTCATGGCATGGCGCTGCCGTTATGATGATACGCGCGGCCCGACCAAAGGCGGCATCCGCTTTCATCCGGATTCCACCATCGAGGAGGTGGAGACGCTTGCATTCTGGATGACGTTCAAATGCGCCGTCATGAACCTGCCTTATGGTGGCGGCAAGGGCGCCGTGCGCGTCGATCCGCATACGCTCTCGAAGGCAGAGCTCGAGCGCCTCTCACGCGCCTATATCCAAGCCTTCTCGAAGATCATCGGGCCCGATCGCGACATTCCGGCGCCCGACGTCTACACCAATTCCATGGTCATGGGCTGGATGGCCGACGAGTACGCCTCCATCGTCGGCGATGCGACGCCGGCCGTGATCACGGGCAAGCCCATCGCCCTGGGCGGCTCGCTGGGGCGCGACGATGCCACGGCGCGGGGCGGTTATTATCTCGTCCGGCGCTTGGCGCAGCAGCTCGGACTGGCACCCGGCGCCCGGGTCGCCATCCAGGGCTTCGGGAATGCGGGGCAGCATATCGCGAGGCTGCTGGCCGGGGACGGATACAAGATCGTCGCGGTTTCCGATTCCAAGGGAGCGATCCACTGCCCATCGGGCCTGGACGTTGGCAAGCTTCTCGCTGCCAAGGGGCAGGGGAGCGTCACGTGCCTCGCAGGGTCGGATGGCATCTCGTCGCTGTCGGCAGAAGATCTGATCTCCGTCGACTGCGATATCCTCGTGCCGGCGGCTCTAGAGGATATGATCCACGAGGGCAATGCCGCCGGCGTGAAGGCCCGTGTGGTGCTTGAACTCGCCAATGGTCCGATCACGCCCGAAGCCGACGCGATTCTGACGAGCAAGAACGTCATCGTTCTTCCGGACATCCTGGCGAATGCGGGCGGCGTCACCGTCTCGTATTTCGAGTGGGTGCAGAACCGGCAGGGCTATTACTGGACCGTCGAAGAAGTGCATGCGCGTCTGCAGACGATGATGGAGCGGGAAGGCGGAGCGATCTGGTCTCTCGCGAAGGACAAGGGGATCTCGTTGCGCAGCGCCGCCTATGTGCATGCGCTTTCGCGGCTCGCCGGCGCCATCGAGGCGCATGGAACGCAGCAGTTCTTCACGAGCTGAGAACCTCATCATCATGAAACCGCCCCGATTGCGGGGCGCAGGTGGGCCACGGCGTCATCCCGACGCGGTGGTCAGCTTGCCGCGCGCCCTGTCGAAGCTCGGATTCTGCTCCCGCACGCAAGCCGAGGCGTTGATCGCCGAAGGGCGTGTTCGCGTTGACGGGCGGATTGCGCGCAACCCTGCCGTCCGGGTCGATCCCGGACGCGCCCGCATCACCGTCGACGATCAGTCCGTCGCAGCCGAGCGCAAGGTCTACCTGATGCTCAACAAGCCGCGCGGCCTCGTCACGACCCGCGACGATCCGCAGGAGCGGACCACGGTCTATGACTGCCTGGAGGGGCTCGATCTTCCGTTCGTCGCGCCTGTCGGTCGCCTCGACAAGGCCAGCGAGGGATTGCTGCTCATGACCAACGATAGCCGCTGGGCCCAGCGGGTGCTCGATCCCGCATCGAACGTCGAGAAGGTCTATCACGTGCAGATCGATCGCCAGCTCGATCACGCCGCGTTGGAGCGGCTTTTGGAGGGCATGGTGCTTGACGGAGAGCGACTGGTCGCCAAGGCAGCCAGCGTGCTTCGGAGCGGTACGCGGAATGCGTGGCTCGAAATCGTTCTCAACGAGGGCAAGAATCGTCAGATCCGCCGCCTGCTTGCCGCAGTCGGAGCGGAGGTCGTTCGCCTCGTGCGGGTCGATGTCGGCGGAGTGCGGCTGGGCGATCTCGCCCGGGGCGCGGTGCGCCACCTCACGGCCGACGAGAAGGCTCTGCTCGACATGCCGGCTCGCACGGTCGACGGCCTGACGAGAAAGAAAGCCTAACGAATTTCGGCAGCGCTGGCGCGGCGGGCCGATCGGCTCCGGGGCGGAGCGGCCCCGCAGCCCAGTCTCGGGCCGGAGATTTGACAAGCGCCGCGATCTGTACGAGCATCAGGCATCATGTTGAGCTTCGCACAAATCCGTCGCGGCCTGCACCGGTCAGGCAACCTCATCGCGGGCAAGTAGCCCCGAGCTCGACGCATATTCGCGCTCCGAGTTCGGGGCGCTGCAAGATACCTGGATTTTCGGACATCTTGTGAGGCCGGATATTGAGCCATCCGGTGCGGCGGTATGTTTCATCACATCTTCAAACGCGTGCTCCGCCTAGCGGAGCGCAAGTCCGTGCACACGGCGGGTCTGGAAGGCAGCCCCAATCGGAACCTCCTGCGCAGCGGCGCAGGCCACCCCTCATCCGCTTTCCTGGGACAGATTCTCCGGACGGCCCTTGCAGAAAACAACACTCGAAACCTTGGAGACCGTGCTGTGCATCATTTCTCGGAGGAACCGTCGCCGAAGCCGGTTCCGATTCCCCAGGATTCGGAGCCGCCGGGCGGAAACGTGATCCGCCTTGTCCCGCGACCGCGTCCAGCGCCGGAAAAGACGCGCGAACCGATCCAGCCCGATGACGACAACGATCCCGGGCCGAGTGCGGCATGAACCGCACCGGCCCACAACAGAACCAGGAGAAAGACAGTGACCAAGAAAACCACAGGCAGCTCGAAGCCTCGGATCACACTCACCGCAACCGATCATGAAAAACTGTCGACGCTTGCGGATGCCGCCTCGCACACCATGCCGGAAGTTGCCGCCGAACTCGCCGACGAGCTCGATCGCGCGCATGTCCTTCCCAAGGGGCGCAGTGCAACCGATATCGTCTGCATGGGCTGCGAAGTCGAATTCCGTGACGACGTGAGCGGCAGAGTTCAGACGGTCACGCTCGTTTACCCGAACGAGGCGGATATCGCGCGCGGACGGATCTCCATCCTGACCCCCATCGGAACAGCCCTGATCGGGCTCCCCGTCGGCAAGTCGATCGATTGGATTACGCGCAACGGAGACAAGAAGCGGCTGACGGTGCTGCAGGTGCGCGAACCGGCCGTCGTGGAGCAGCAATCCGCCTGAGCGGGCCGAACCGACAGTGCATCGATCCCAAAGTGAAAATCCGCTTCTGGGATTGATGCTCTCATCCAAGAAGGGAGCATCGGATCGATCCCAAAAGTGCAAATCCACTTTTGGGTCCGATGCTCTAGCTGTGTGAGCGCAGCGCTTTATGCGGACGACCCGGGCCACTTTCGGCCCACGTGCGTCGTCGCTCGCTGGCCGGCCCGCCGGGTACTCACGACGGGTCAAAGCGGAGCGCCGCTCGTCTCGTGTGGGATCTCCAGCTTCCTGATCCATGACCGGTGCTGGGCGGAGGTTCCGCCCGGCACGAGAGCCTCGGACGCCTCGCGCCCCATCATCACGTCGAGCGACTCTGGCAAGGTACCGCCGGGCGTATCCAGTTTTCGCATCCAGCTCCGATGCTGAGCGCGTGTGTTGTCGGCGCTGAAGGCGAAGCTTGTGCAAGCGATGCTGAAGCAAGCAAAGACGATACCAGCGATGATGCGGTGCATCGGCGCCCCCTGTTCGAAACCGTGATTGATTCGGATGTAGGCCTGCAAACTAGGGCGGTATGCGTCCGCGGTCAAAGCCGCGAAGGTTGATTTGGCCCCGCGTTTTGCCGCGGGGCGAGACCGGCGGAGCTCCGTTCAGCGGGTTCTGATGGCCTTCGCGACCTGCTGCAGCATCTCGAAAGCTTTGAACCTCTTTTCGTGCCATGCAACCGATGCGGTGCTGGGCTGATAGGTCTCACCGAGGGCGGACATGGAGGCCATGGCCTCGTCGATGTCGGTGTAGCGGCCAGCCGCGACGGCTCCGAGAATGGCCGAGCCGAGGAGAACGGGCTCCTGCGAGACAGGCGCGGCGACGATCTTTCCCGTGGTGTCGGCAAGGAGCTGCCGCACGAGCGGGCTCTGGCCCGCGCCGCCGCTGACGACAATGGTATCGATCGCCACGTTCTTCTCGGCCAGAACCTGGACGATCTGCCGGGCGCCGTAGCCCAGGCCGCAGATTCCCGCGAGGTAGAGCGCAACGAGACTGTCGAGATCGCTCTCGATGCCGATCCCGGCGATCACGCCCCGTGCTGCGGGATCCGCGAACGGAGCACGGTTGCCGAGGAATTCGGGAACCACATGCACCTCGCCGACGAGACCGGGCAGGGCCGATGCGCCGCCGCGACGCTCGGCTTCGAGCGACAGCCACTGGCTGAGGCTGGTGCCGTTTTCGCGAGCGCTCCTCGCCGCCTGCTCGGAGGCGGGATGCATCCGCACGAGATGATCGATGGCCGCGCCCGCTGCCGATTGACCGCCTTCGTTGAGCCATAGCCCCGGGATCATCGCGGAGTAGTACGGGCCCCACACGCCCTGCACGAAGGCGGGTTCTCGTGTCGAGGACATGGTGCAGGCGGACGTGCCGAACACGTAGGCCATGCGGGTGAGGACGCTCCCCACGTTGCCGCGCGCGCCGACCGTTCCCACGCCACCGGCATGGGCATCGATCAGACCCGCGCCGACAGGCGTTCCAGGGTTCAGGCCGAGGTCGGCAGCGGCCTCCGCAGTCAGGCCGTTACCGAGCGCGGTGCCTCCCGGCACGACCTCGGTGCCGATGCGGCTGAAGCCTTCCTCGGCGAGAGCGCCGAGCCCCACCTTTCTGAAATAGCCCTCGTCCCAGCGGTTCTCATGCGCGAGATAGGTCCATTTGCAGGTTACGGTGCAGGTCGAGCGAGCGAGGCTCGCCGTGGCTTTCCAGGTGAGGAAATCGGCAAGGTCCATGAACTGCCATGCACCCGTGAATGTTTGGGGCATGTTCTCGGAAAGCCACACCAGTTTCGGCGTTTCCATCTCCGGCGAAATGGACCCGCCCACATAGTTCAGCACGGCCTCGCTCGTGCCGTTGATCCTGCGCGCCTGCTCGGTCGCGCGGTGATCCATCCAGACGATGATGTTGCGCTCGGGCTCGCCGGACGGGCCGACCGGCAGCGGCTCGCCGCCCGGCCCCAGGACGACGAGAGAGCAGGTCGCATCGAAGCCGATGCCCGCGACGCTCTCCGGCGACACCGCCGCCTTGCGCACGGCTTCGCGCACGCAGGCGCAAACGGCGCGCCAGATATCGTTGCTCGACTGCTCCACGATCCCGCCGGGTTCGTGCCAGGTTGCGATATCGGCCTTGGCGGCGGCGAGGAGGGCGCCCTGGTCGTCGAAGAGGCCGGCGCGGGCGCTGCCGGTGCCGACATCGATGCCGAGAAAATGCTGGGCCATGGCTGTTCAACCATCCAAAGAGGAAGCAAGGGCGGGACCGGCTTGTGCCGGCGAGCAGAGGCTAGAGATCGTTGCTCTGCGGCAGGATGACGAGGTCGCGAATGGTGACGGTCCTGGGTCGCGTGAGCATGAACAGGACGGCCTCGGCGACCTCGACTGGTTGCATCAGACCGCCTGCCGCGAGCTCCGCATCCAGCTTGTCCTTCGGCCAGTCCTTGATGAGAGCCGTCACCACGGGGCCCGGAGCGACGGCGCCGACGCGCAGGCCGTGCGGCGCGACCTGTCGCCGGACCGTATGCACGAAGGCCTGCACGGCATGTTTGGACGCGGTATAGATCGGTTCCCACACGACGGGAACGAGACCGGCGATCGAACTCGTCACGATGATGTCGCCGGTCTTGCGCTCAACCATGTGGGGCAGAACGGCATGGACCGAACGGAACACGGCGTTGATGTTGAGATTGAGCATGCGATCCCAGGCATCAGGATCGCCCTTCAGGATCTCGCCCCCGATATACGACCCCGCATTGGCGTGAAAGATGTCGAGCTGGCCCGTCCGGTCGAGGATCTGGGGCATCATCTGTGCGACGCTTGCCGGATCGGTCACGTCGATCCGCAGCGGAATGGCTTGCGACCCCAGATCCGCGCAGACGTTCTTCAACGCCTCTTCGTCGCGGTCGATAAGAACCACGCGAGCACCCTCGGACAACAGAATTCTGGAGCATTCGAGGCCGATGCCGGAAGCCGCCCCGGTAATGGCCGCGACTTTCCCGTTTAACTTCTCGCCCATGGCTTTCTTCCTTTTCGTTCGGTTGCTCAGGCCCGGCCATGGGAAACGCGCGAGCGTCGTGCCAGCGAGTCGACGATGACGGCGATGGCAAGAACGGCGCCGGTGATCATGTACCGAAGCGACGAGGAGAGATCGAGCAGCGTCAGGCCGCTGGCGATCGACTGGATGACGATGATCCCGAGGAGGGCCGAGTAGGCGCTTCCGCGTCCGCCGAACAGGCTGGTTCCGCCGATCACGGCGGCAGCGATCGCGTTCAGGTTGACGTCGCCGGTGCCCGCCTGCTGGCTCGCCGAGGCCAGGCGCGACGCAGCGAGGAGGCCGCCGGCGGCGGCAAGCCCGGAGCAGAGCATGAAGGCCGTCGTGTAGATGAACTTGACGTTGATGCCCGCCCTGCGCGCGGCCTCGCGGTTGCCGCCCACCGCCAGCATCTGGCGGCCCCACTGGGTGCGGGTCAGCGCATAGTTCATCGCCACCACGAGTCCCACGAACAGGCCGAACATCCACGGGATGCCGCGATCGAGATTGAGATAATAGGCGACGAATTCCAGAACGATGGTAATGGCGGCGGAACGCAGCAGAAGACTGGTCATGGGCTGTGCCGACAGCCCGGCCTTGCGGCGGCGGGCGGCGGTGCGGTAGCCGAGAACGAGCATCACGATGCCGGGAAGAGCCGCGAGCACATAGGAGACCTCGTCGGGCATGACGAGCAGCTGGCCGAAATCGACGAGCGGCGAGCCGTAGGGGAGGTTGATCGAGCCGGTCGAGCCGAGAAGATAGAGCTGAAGCCCCAGAATCGACAGAAGCCCCGCCAGAGTGGCGACGAAGCTCGGCATGCCGAAGCGATTGAACAGGAAGGCGTAGATGGCCCCGATCAAGGCGCCGAGGACGAGCGCTGCGATGATGGCGGCTGCGACGGGCCAGCCCTGGTTGACCCACATGACGCCCAGAAGCGCCGAGGCGAATCCGCTGACCGATCCGACCGAAAGGTCGATCTCACCGACGATGAGGATGCACACGATGCCGAGTGCGATCACGCCGACGGTCGAACAGTCGAACAGGAGATTGACGAGGTTGTTGGGGGCCAGGAAGACCGGATTGAGACTCTGGAAAACCGTCCAGATGATCGCCAAGCCGACGACGACGGGAAGCGAGCCGAGGTCGCCGGACCGTACCCTGTCCCAGAAGGCTCGGATCGAACCCCCGATCCCTTCCGCATGCTTCACGCGCTCGTCTCTGCGGTCGAGCATCGGAGCCGTCTGAGCGTTCTGTTCCGCGCTCTTTGTCATGGGCGTCCCTCCGGTGCCTGTGAAGTTCCACTCTGCGCCTGGCGCCGGCTGGCGCGACGCGAAACTGCGTTGTTGGCCGCGCCCGTAATGGCGCTGACGAGTTCCTGATTGGAGGCGTCGGGCTCGAAGACCCCGTTGTTCTTGCCGAGCCGGAGCACGACGATGCGGTCCGCGACCGCGCGCACGTCCTCCATGTTGTGGCTGATCATAATAACGCCGAGGCCGCGGTCGCGGACGCGCTCGATCAGGTCGAGAACCTCGGCGGTCTGGGCGACACCGAGGGCGGCCGTGGGCTCGTCCAGCAGGATGAGCTTGGGTTCGAGCAGGAGCGAGCGCGCGATGGCCACGGTCTGCCGCTGCCCTCCGGAGAGGGAGGCGACGGGCTCACGGACGCTGGGAATGCGCGCGGACAATTCGTTGAGCAGGGTCCAGGCCTTCAGCTCCATCGACACTTCGTCCAGCCGATACGGACTGAGTTCCCGCCCGAGAAAGATGTTGGCGACGACGTCGAGATTTTCACAGAGCGCCAGGTCCTGGAACACCGTGGCGATGCCGAGGCCGAGTGCGGCGCTCGGATCCGCGAGCGTCACCGGCTTTCCACGGAACATGATCGAGCCCGAGCTGGGCTGGTGCACCCCGGCCAGGACCTTGACGAGGGTCGACTTTCCGGCGCCGTTGTCGCCCACGAGCGCCACGACCTCGCCCGCATGCACGTCCAGATCGATATCGGTCAAGGCGGATACGGCGCCGAAGTGCTTCGAGATTCCGCGCAGGCTGAGCACGAGTTCGCGCTTGTCGGGTTGCTCTTGGATTGTGTCCATTGCTTCTCAAACCCTGGCGGAGCCTTCCGCCGTCTCAGTGAAGGCCGGCCGCCGGAGCGGCCGGACGGCGTTCGCAGATTACTGGGTGATGCCCAGCTTCTTGCAGCCTTCGGCATAGCGGCCCGTGCAGAGCTGCTCGGCCGTGTTGATCTTCTTGTCGATGATCTCGGCCTTCAGGTTCTCCGCCGTGATCACGGCCGGAACGAACAGCTTGGAGGGCGTTTCGTAGAGGGTCGTATCCGCCTTCGGCGTCTCTCCCCCAAGGAACTGGACCGCTACATTGGCGGCTGCCGCGGCCACGATCTCGCTCGGCTTGGAGATCGTGTTGTACTGGTCGCCCGCGATGATGAGCTGAAGCGCTGCGATCGTCGCATCGTTGCCGGTGACCGGCGGGACCGGATTGACGCCGGCTGCCTTGAACGCTGCGATGGCGCCTCCGGCGGTGCCATCATTGGCGGCCACGACGCCGAGGATGTTCTTGTTGAAGCGGGTGATCTGGCCGCTCGCCCATTGCTGCGCCTTCGGCGGAGCCCATTCCGGCGTGTCGTACTCGGCCAGGATCGGATAGCCGCTGTTGTCGAGACCCTCGTGGATGCCCTTCTTGATGAGGCCGGCGGCCGCATCGGTGGGCGATCCGTTGATTTGCAGAACGCCGGTGCCGTTGCTCGCTGTCACGTTGTTCTTCTTCAGGTGCTGCACGAGCGAGTCCGCGATGGACTTGCCGATGGCTTGGTTGTCGAAGGAAACGTAGAAGTCGGCCTTGGCGTCGGGGATCGGCCGGTCATAGGCGATCACTTTAATGCCCTGGCTCTGCGCCTGCTTGACCAGCGATGCGGCAGCCGCGGAGTCGACTGGATCGAGCACGATCACCTTCGCGCCCTGGGAGATCACGGAATTGAACTGCTGCTGCTGGCGCGAGACGTTCGCGTCCGCGTTCTGGTAGAGGACTTTGCAGGTCGGGCAGAGCTTCTCCATCTCGGCCTTGAAGCCGGGGAAGTCGTGCTCCTCGTAGCGGGTGGAAGCCTGGTCGGGCATGAGGAAGGCGACCGTGGCATTGGACACCTTCGCGTTCTGGGCCAGCGCTGCGCCGGTTCCGGCGAGCAGGGTGAGGGTCAGCGCCGCAAGGCCGCCGAGCTTCCATGAGGACGTAATCATTCGTTTCTCTCCCATTGATGACGATTATAGTGCAGTCGAATTGCGCCGGCTCGTGGGCGACGGTTTGCTGCAGCTTCTGTCTTTCGCTGCCTCCCCGGATCTCAGAGCAGGGCGCCTCGTTTCTCGGGCGGCTCTCCTGGGCTGCCCGATCTTACCCTTGATGGCTGAGATGCTGCTTCCTGGCTCCTCCGTTGCGCGGCCTTGGCCGTGTTGATGTTGTCGAGCAGCAGGCGCCGGAACCGGGAAGGGGTCATGCCCTTCTCGGCCAGGAACTGCCTGTTGAAATTGGAGAGGTTGTTGTAGCCGACCTCGTAGCAGATGCTGGTGATCGAGGCCTGCTCGTCGCTCATGAGGATCTGGCAGGCGAGATTGATGCGCAGCCGCTTCACGTATTGAACCAGGGACATCCCGGTGTGCTGCCGGAACGCGCGTGAGAACGCGCTCGTCGATTGGCCGGCGATCCCGGCCAAGTCAGCTTCGTTGAAGGGTTGCGTCAGGTTTTCACGGATATAGGCGAGCGCCTTGTTGATGCCCGCCGACATGTAGCCTGAAGGATCCGGAAGGTAGCTGGGGCTGGCAAGCATCCGTGAGCCCTTGGCGCGGCTCAGGAGCCCGGCGATCATCATGAACAGCTCGATGCGGCGCACGCTCTTGGCATGCATGACCTCTTCCATGAGGGGCGCAATCTCGCGGCTGGTTTCCCTGCTGAAGAGCACGCCCCGTCGCGACGCTTCCAGCACGGGCGTGAGGGCGGACAGTTCGGGGAGAGTCTTCATCGCCCCGCTGGCGAAATCCTCGCTGAACTGTATGATGTGGCATCTCAGCGGAACGATGGCATCCTTCGGAACGTCGCTGACCCAGTTGTGCGGGAGGTTCGGTCCGGTCAGCACCAGGTTGCCGGGCTCGAACTCGCCGATGAAGTCGCCGACGAAATAGCGCCCGTTCGTGGCTACGACCTGATGCAGTTCGTATTCCGGGTGAAAGTGCCAGCGCACCGTGCGGTAGGGATAGCCGTGCGACCAAGCGGCGAATGACTCGCCCGGCCTAATCTGAACGACTTCGAGATCCGGCTCCATGTCCGTTTCCTCCAGGCCGGTGCGGGTGCTCGCGACGACCCTCGCTCCCAGCCGGCCGATCTCAGTTTCGGCTCTCACTGACGATGACGGTAACCTTCGCCGCAAGCGCGTGCCAGCACGTTTTGCCGCAGAGAATGATACTTTTTTGACGAGGTGGTGCCGCGATCCGCCATAATATGTATGTCGCAGATCTTCGACGGGAAGGCGGGCAGGAAAGTCTCTGCTGATCCGCTTGTCGAATGATGTAACGATTCTCGCGGGTCCCGCGAATGTCGGCTTTGAACAGAGGCATCTCATCTGAAATGCCGGATCTGCCGTTCCCGTTTGGGAGCGGCAGCGAGAGCCTCACGCCATCAGGGGAAGCATGCGGCCCGGACGGGCTCCCGTCTGTGCGCCGTCCCGCACGATGGTTTCACCGTTCACCCAGACATGGGTGATGCCGGAGGGCAGCAGGGTGGATTCGTCGAAGGTGGCCCTGTCAGTGACGCCTTCCTCGAATAGCACCAGATCGGCCACCATGCCGGGCCGTACCAGCCCGCGATCCTGCAGGGAGAAGCGTTGGGCCGCAATCGATGTCATGCGGCGCACCGCGTCCTCGATGGAGAACCATCCTTCATCGCGGCGCAAGGGACCGATGATGCGGGGGAAGGTGCCGAAGGCGCGGGGATGGGGTTTCGTGCCGGGCCGGGGCAGTCCGTCCGATCCGACCATGTGCAGCCGGTGGCAGCAGGCTGCATGCAGGTCGTTCTCATCGAGCTGAAACAGAATGACACCGGTCTGCCCTTCGTCCTCCTCCACGAGGCGGATGAGAAGATCATAGGGCTCGATGGACTCGCGCCCGGCAGCCTGACGCATGTTCAGGCCTTCCAGATGCTTCAGGACCGGGTTGTTGACGCCCGAAACGCGCACGTTCTCCCAGCCGATGAGCGACAACTTGCTCTGGCCGTGAAAGGCTGGGCCGCCGTTCTCCACCCAGCGGCGCAGCACGGGGCCGATCTCGGGATCGCGCAGCCGCTGCTTGAGCTTCTCCAAGCCCCCCTCGAGGACCGCGGGCGGTAGGAGCTGCAGGAGATAGGTGCTGCCGGCCGGATAGGGATACATGTCGAAGCTGATGTCGATGCCTTCCTGCCGCGCCGCTTCAAGAGTCTCCAGGGCGCGAGGGATCTGGCCCCAATTCGGGCGTCCCGCCGATTGAAGGTGAGACAGCAGACCAGCCGCGCCGGATTGGCGGAGAATGCCGACGAATTCGTCGATGGATTGAACGAGCTGATCCTCGTAGCTGCGCACATGCGCGGTCATCAGCCGTCCATGCGATTTCACGACCTTGGCCAGGGCCACCATTTCTGTGAGATCGGCGAAGGCGCTCGGAGGATAGACCAGGCCCAGGGACAGGCCGATCGCGCCCTGTTCGAGCTGGCGATCGAGCAGTGCTTCCATCGCGGCGATTTCCTCGGCGGTCGCCGGACGCCGGTCGTATCCCATGACCGCAAGGCGCAGGGCCGCATGGCCGACGAGGGAAACGACGTTGATGGCGACGCCCTGGTGAAGCCGCTCGCGGTAATCGGCGAAGTCGTCGAAGATCTCCTCGGGCGCGGTCTGCCCGAGCAGGCCCGAAAAATGCTTGCGCAGGTCCTCGCGGGATTCTCCCCGTGCCGGATAGAGGGAAAAGCTGCAATTGCCGACGACGACGGTGGTCACACCCTGCAGGGCCTTTTCGGGCCGGTCCGGCTCCCGCAGGCAGATCAGGTCGTCGTGGCAATGGGCGTCGATGAAGCCGGGCGAAAGATAGCGGTCCTGCGCATCGACGATGGCCGCACCGGGCTCCGCCTTCAGGTTGGCGCCGACATCGGCGATGCGCCCATCGACCACATGCACATCGCCGCGAAACCACGGGGCTCCGGTTCCATCGATAATCCGGGCATTTCGGATCAGCCAGTGTCTCGTCATCGTCTTCTCAGCCACCAGTAAGGGAGCGCCGGTTCCGGTTCAGCTGCGTGCTTTGCCCATCGGGTAGGGCATGTAGCCGACGAAGCCGGTGATCTTCCAGCGTCCGTCGAGCCGGGCGCAGAAATACAGCGTCTGCCAGCTCAGCACCTCCACGCCACCGCCCTTGAGCGCGATCGTGCCGTCGAACTTCTTGTGGCAGACGGCGGTGTCGCCCCTCAAGTCGATGTCGCGCATGTTCGTGGCGCGGAACAGCGCGTCCCGGACGGGTTCGGCATACTCGACGGACTGCGCGGCTTTGGCCTGCCGCAGCCACTCGTCGCGGTAGGTTTCCAGGTCGGGAAAGTCGAGACGCCAGCTGTCGGGCAGCTCGGACTTGTGCGCGTGCAGGCCCAGGAATCCCTCACGCCGGAAGTCCGCGTCGACCATGGACCAGTCGGCCGCGAGAAATGCGTCGATGTCGCGCTCGACCAGCATGGTCCAGATCTCGCGGCGATCCGCGTCGGTTTCGGCGAAGGGGTTTTGCATATAGGGCATCATGGCGGGACCTCAGGGAAATCGCAGGCGAGGGAAACGGGCTCAGGCCACCTTGCCGCGCGCGGCAACCGGAACCGTCTCGATCACGTCGTCTCCGCGCACGAAGGTCACCTCGTCGAAGAGGTTCGTGACGGGGCAGACGTGGTTCGGGATGATGCGGACCAGATCTCCGACCTTTGGCTTGGCGGAGGAATGGGTGAGGTCCACGACGCCGTGTTCCTCGCTCAACGAAACGATCGATGCATCCGGATACTCGACGATCCGGCCGAAGCCCTGAAGCCCCAGGGTATCGCTGGTCAGCGACTTCGAGCCGGTATCGAGGATCGCGCGGGTGTCCGTCGGGCGCGAGACGACGGTTGCGAGGATGGTAAGGGCGCAATCGTCGAAGCTGCCGACGCCCTCCTGAACCTGGAACCGGTCGAGATAGATATAGGTGCCCGGGCGATATTCTGTGGCCGCCCGGTTCTCCTTGCTGTGCCAGAGATCCGGCGTTCCCCCGGTCGAGACGATCTCGGGCGGGAGGCCCGCCTCGGTGAGCAGGGTCTTGGCGCGTTCGAGCCATGCATTGGCTTGAGCGACCATGCCCTTTGCGGGATAGGTCATGAGGCCAGCGAAGCGCAGGCCCTCCGAGGCGGCGATGTGCCGGGCCAGAGCGAGGGCCGCCTCGGGCGTCTGAACGCCCACGCGCCCCCCGCCCGTGTCGCATTCCACCAGAACGGGAAGGGTCAGGCCCGAGCCGGCAAAGGTCCTGGAATAGCCGTCGATCGTGGTCGTGCTGTCGACCGTGACCTTGATCGCCGCGCGCCGCGCGAGGGCGAGAAGCCGCTTCAGCTTCGGCTCGCCGAGAATGTTGTAGGGCAGGAGAATGTCGGTCATCCCGGCCTCGACCATCACCTCGGCCTCGCCGATCTTCTGGCAAGTGATGCCGATGGCGCCGAGCTCCATCTGCCGCTTGGCGAATTGAGGAAGCTTGTGGGTCTTGATGTGGGGGCGCAGCTTCACGCCATGGGCGTCGGCATAATCCTGGGCGCGCTTGAGATTGGCCTCGACGCGGTCGAGGTCGATCAGCACGACGGGGGTATCCAGTTCATGAATCTTGGTCATGGGAGCCTGATGTCTCTTAATCGCCGAGGGGCAGTCTCGGATCGTTGACGTTAACAGCCGCCAAGCTGTGCTTGATGCGGCGGAGTCCCTCGAGTACGGAGGGCCCGATGGCTTCCGCCGTGGTCATCGCGATCAGATCGACGATGGCCATCATGGCATAGCGCGCGGCATTCGGTTTGTAGAGGTTGCCGTCCTCCGGAACCGAAAAAGGCAGGATGATCTCCGCCTCGCGCGCCAGGGCGGAGCCCGGCGCGGTCACGGCTACCGTCCTAGCCCCGTAATGGCGCGAAATTCGGACGGAGTCGACAACCGAGGGGGAATACCCGGAGATCGAGAAGGCGATCACGACCGTTCCGGGCGTCGCCACCGACGCGGTCATTCTCTGCATCTGGCCGTCGCTGTGGGCGATAACGGACAAGCCGAGGCGGAACAGCCGGTTGTGGAGCTCCATCGACATGATCGACGAATTGCCTCCGGAGCCGTAGGCCAGCACCGAGCGGGCGGTCGCGATCTGATCCGCGATCAGCCCGACGGCATTCATGTCGATGGTCGCCCGCATGTTCTCGATCGCCGCGATGGCGTTGCCGCAGACGGCGGCGAGGATCCGTTCCTCACGTTCCTCGCGCTGGATCGGCGAAGGGTTGAGATAGTTGCCGCCAACGGCCAGGGCCTGAGCGAGATGATACTTGAAATCGCGCATCCCTTCGCAGCCGAGCGCCCTCGCGAACCGTGTCACCGTGGGCTCACTCACCCCGGCGCGGCCTGCGATCTCCGCGATCGTCGCTTTGGACACGTAAGCAAGGTCGTCGAGGACCAGAGATGCGAGCCTGCGCTCCGCCTTGGAGCCGTCCTCCGCCCATTTGCGGACCCTCGTGATGATGTCCTGCGGACCCCTCACGTCCTGGCCTCCGAGAGGCGCAGGCCGGTCGAGGCGTCGAAGAGATGGACCTTCCCCGGATCGACGGACAGCCGAAGCGTCTCGCCTGGAGCGACGGCGATCCTCTCCCGGAACACGGCACGCACTTCAGCCTCGCCGACATGCCCGTAGATATGGCTTTCCGATCCGGTGGGCTCGATCACGTCGACCACGAGCCGGATCGGTCCCGAAGGGTCGAGCCGGTAATGTTCCGGGCGGATGCCGAGGCTCACATGGGCGCCGTCGGGCGCTGGCGAGCCTGCGACCGGCACCATCGTTCCGTCCGGGAGGCGGACGGACAATCCTTCGCGGGACCGCACCACCGTCCCGTCGATGAAGCTCATGGCCGGTGAGCCGAGGAAGCCCGCGACGAAGATATTGGCCGGGCGATCATAAAGCTCCAGGGGAGTTCCGACCTGTTCGATGCGGCCGCCGTTCATGACGACGATGCGGTCGGCCATGGTCATGGCCTCGATCTGGTCGTGCGTCACATAGACGATGGTACTCTGGAATTTATGGTGCAGCGCCTTGATTTCCGTCCGCATCTGCACCCGGAGCTTCGCATCGAGGTTGGAGAGCGGCTCGTCGAACAGGAAAAGATCGGGATTGCGGACGATGGAGCGTCCCATGGCGACCCGCTGGCGCTGCCCGCCGGAGAGCTGGCCGGGCCTGCGGTCGAGATAGGGGCCGAGATTCAGGGTCGCCGCCGCGCGCTCCAGCTTTCCCGCCGTTTCCTCGGCATTCTCCCGCCGGATGCGGGGGCCGAAGGTGATGTTGTCCTTCACCGTCATGTGCGGAAAGAGGGCGTAGGACTGGAACACCATCGAGATGTTGCGCTTCTGCGGCGGCACCTCGTTGGCGCGGCGGCCCCCGATGCGGATCTCTCCCTCGGAGACCGTTTCGAGACCGGCGATCATGCGCAGAAGGGTCGACTTGCCGCAGCCCGATGGGCCGACGAGCACGACGAACTCGCCATCCTTCACGGAGAGATCGATCCCGTGAAGGATTTCGAGGGCGCCGTAGCGCTTCTTCACATGGTCGAGGTGGAGATCAGCCATCGGGCGCTCCGCTCACCGGATCGCATCGATAAAGGGCAGGTTGCCGGCCATCAGGCCGCCGTCGACGGGCAGGGCGACGCCCGTGATCCCGGCGGAGAACGGCGATGCGAGGAAGACGGCCGCATTCGCCACATCCGCGGGGCTGACCATGTGCCCGATGGGATAGAGCCGCGAGACCTCGTCGAGGATCCCGGGATCCTTCTCGATCCGATGATCCCATGCATGCGTGCGAACGGAGCCGGGACAGATCGCGTTCGAACGGATGCCGTGGCGCCCGCATTCGGTGGCGATGGCCCTGGCATAAGCCAGCAAACCCGCCTTGGCGGCCGCATAGGCCGGATTGCCGAAATGGGCGAGGGCGTTCACGGACGAGATGAAGACGAACACGCCCGACCCTCTCGCCTTCATCGGCTCGAGAAACGGCGTGGTGAAATGGCGGGCGCCGTTGAGGTTGACGTCGAGCTCGAAGGTCCAGGCCCGGTCGTCGACCTGTTCGAGCGTCTCCGCGCGGGTATAGCCTGCGTTGCTGACGACGATGTCGGGGAGGCCGACCTGCTCCTGAATGCGCGCGCAGGCCCTTTTGCAGGCTTCGGGATTGCCGAGGTCGAAGACCTCCCTGTGCGCAACGTCCAAGGACTCGATCGCATCGGCCGCCACGTCACAGGCGACGACGCGCGCACCGGCGTCCCGAAACCGCTCGACCATGGTGACGCCAATCCCACCACCCGCGCCCGTAATGACGGCTAACCGGCCTTCCAAGCTGTTCTTCAACGGCTTGCTCCGAACTGCTCTCTGTTGCTGTAAGTGACAAGGCTGAAGCGATTTATGAAAATTAGCAACATCAAAGGCAGGAATATACGTAAGTATAGCCTTGCCTAAGTAATTTTCTTTCACAACAATGCATGCTGCCGGGCTGCTTTTCTAAGGTGTGCGGCCCTAGCAGAGGGAACATGCACGTGAAAACATTCCACAAGAACACCTTCTCCAATCTCAAAGGACTGATGCTCGCGGGGCTTGGAGCCGTCGCCCTCTCCGCGACGGCGAATGCCGGCACGGTCCGAGTAACGGTCGCGGAATATTCGGCGAAGACCGGTCCTTACTTCGAGCAGGTGGCCAAGGACTTCGAAGCGGCCAACCCCGGCATCAAGATCCAGTTCGAGGTGGTGCCGTGGGACAACCTGCTTCAGAAGCTGACCACCGACATTTCGGCGAACGCCAATGCGGATCTGTCGATCATCGGCACCCGCTGGCTCGTGGACTTCGTCGAGCAGGGCATCGCGGAGCCGCTCGACAGCTACATGACTCCGGAGATCAAGGGCCGCTTCATCGAGACGTTCCTGACCCCTTCGGTAATGAACGGCAAGACCTATGGGCTTCCGATCGCGGCGTCCGCGCGCGCGATGTATTACAACAAGGATCTGTTCGCGAAAGCCGGTCTCTCCGAGCCGCCGAAAACCTGGGCGGAGCTGGAGCAGGCTGCGAAGAAGATCACGGCCCTCGGCAACGGTGTCTATGGCTTCGGTCTCCAGGGTAAGGAGGTCGAGACCGACGTCTATTTCTATTATGCCATGTGGTCCTATGGCGGCGACATCGTAAAGGACGGCAAGTCGGGACTCGACTCGAAGGCCGCGATCGACGCCGCCTCGCTCTACAAGCGTCTCATCGACGAGGGGGCGACGCAGCCAGGCGTGACCTCCTATGCCCGCGAGGACGTGCAGAACCTGTTCAAGCAGGGCAAGATCGGCATGATGATGACCGCGCCGTTCCTGGCGAACCAGATCCGCGACGAGGCGCCGAATCTCAAATACGGGGTCGCCCCGATTCCGAAGGGACCGGGTGGTGATCAGGGCACCTACGGCGTCACGGATTCCGTGATCATGTTCCAGAACTCCAAGAACAAGGCCGAGGCTTTCAAGTTCCTGGACTTCCTCTTCCAGCCGAAGCAGCGCATCAAGTTCACGGTCAATGAAGGTTTCCTGCCGGTGACGAAGGCCGAGGCGGAGGACAAGTACTTCGTCGAGAACGCCGACCTGAAAGTGTTCACGAGCCTCCTGCCGATCGCACGCTTTGCGCCGGTGATCGCAGGCTGGGAGGAGATCGCCGACACGACGACCTCGGCGCTGCAGCGGATCTATCTCGGCCAGGGACAGATCGAGCCGACCCTGAAGGAGGCTGCAGCCAAAGCGAACGCCGTCCTGAAGAAATAGTCTCGAAAGGGGCCGGCCATGGGCCCGGCCCCTTATCCGTTTGTTCAGCCAGCGGAACGTCAATGACCTCGAAACGGGTGGTCGCACCCTATGTTCTCATCCTTCCCAGTTTCGTCCTGGCGGCCCTGATCGTCATCTGGCCCGTCAACGAGTTGGCGCAGATTGCGAGCCACAGCGTGAACCGCTTCGGCCAGCTGCGCGATTTCGTGGGCATGGCCAATTTCAGGGCGCTGCTCGACGATCCGAACTTCATCGACTCGCTGTGGCGAACGGGGATCTGGACGATCGGCGTGGTCGGAGGCGCCATCGTCTGTTCCGTTCCTGTCGCGCTGGTGCTGAACGAGGATTTCTACGGACGCGATCTCGCCCGCGTCATCGTCATGCTGCCCTGGGCTGTCTCGCTCACCATGACCGCTATCGTGTGGCGCTGGGCCCTGTCGGGCGAAAGCGGCATGCTCAACTCCGCGCTCCTCGATCTGGGCGTCATCGACGAGAACATCCAATGGCTTGCGGAGGCGAGGACGGCCTTCCCGATGCAGATCCTCATCGGCATCCTCGTCACCATCCCCTTCACCGTCACGATCATCCTGGGCGGCCTTTCCTCCATTCCCGACGATCTTTACGAGGCGGCGGCCCTGGAAGGGGCAGGGCGCTGGGATCAGTTTCGCCACATCACGCTGCCGCTCATCGCACCTTTCCTGAATATCGCGCTCGTGCTGAACACGATCTATGTGTTCAACTCGTTCCCGATCATCTGGGCGATGACGCAGGGCGGTCCGGCGAACTCCACCGACATTCTCGTGACCTATCTCTACAAGGTCGGGTTCAGGCTGGGAAAACTGGGCGAGGCGTCCGCCGTGTCCCTGGTGATGTTCGGCATCCTGCTGGTCTTCACCGTGATCTATGTGCGGCTCACCACGTCCCGGGGAGTGAAGGCATGAACGCCGCCAAGCTCCGCCGGTCGCTGATCTGCTGGCTCATTCTCTCGCCGATCGTCGCGGCGGCGATCTTTCCCTTTGCCGTGATGCTGATCACGGCTCTCAAACCGAGCACGGAAGTGTTGACGCCGACCTGGTGGCCGTCCCGGATCGCCTGGGAAAACTTCAAGACCATGTGGGTTGCAACGAATTTCGGGAATGCTCTGAAGAACTCGCTCTACGTCTCCGTGCTGGCGACACTGGGATCGCTGATCGTCTCCATTCCGGCCGCCTACGCGCTGACCCGCTTCGACTTCAAGGGACGGGAGTTCTACCGTCAGTTTCTGCTGGTCACGCAGATGCTGTCGCCCATCGTTCTTGTGGTGGGCCTGTTCCGCCTGATGGTGGCGCTGGGGCTGATCGACAATATCAACGCCGTGACCGTCGTCTATGCAGCCTTCAACATCGCCTTCTCCGTGTGGATGCTGCAGAGCTATTTCGCCACCATTCCCGTCGACCTGGAGGAGGCGGCCTGGATGGAAGGGGCAGGGCGGGCCCAGACCCTCGTGAAGGTGTTCCTTCCCCTCGCCGTGCCGGCCATGGTGGTGACGGCGATCTTCACCTTCATCAATGCGTGGAACGAGTTCGTCATCGCCCTGACGCTCCTGCGCTCGCAGGACAGTTACACCCTTCCCATCCAGATCTTCTCGCTGGTATCGGGCCGCTACACCGTGGAGTGGCATCATGTGATGGCTGCCACGTTCGCGGCGACGATCCCGGTCGCCGTCGCCTTCGCGTGGCTTCAGCGCTATCTCGTGCGCGGTCTCGCGCTGGGCGCGGTCAAGTAGAGCGCACGACCACGAAAGGAAAATTCATGACGAAACAAACTTTCGGCTCCTCCCATGTCCCCCTGTCGCCAGCGGTGAGAGCCGGGGACTTCATCTTCATTTCGGGCCAGACTCCGGTCGGCCCGAATGGGGAGAATATCGGCGGCACCATCGAGGTGCAGACCCGTCAGGTTCTTGAAAACGTCAAGGCGGCTCTCGCGCTCGCCGGGGCGGAGATGTCGGATGTGGTCAAGACGACCGTCTGGCTCGAGGATGCGCGCGACTTCGGCGGCTTCAACAAGGTCTATGCGAGCTATTTCCCCACCAATCCTCCGGCCCGCACCACCGCCGAGGGGCGGCTGATGGTCGATATCAAGGTCGAGATCGAGGCCGTCGCTTACAAACCGTTGAACACGCCTTCTTGATCCTGTGGCGATGGCACCCCGGTTCATGGCCGTTTACCTTGTGTCTTAAGGCTTTGGCGACGCTGATCCCCTATCGGGAAGGCGGGTCGAAGAATTCCCAGCAAGGAACAGGACAATGGCTCTGACGGGGCGTTTCAACCTCCGGAAATCGTTTTCCGGACGGATCATTTTACAGGTCGAGGAGGAGGTGAAGAGCGTGTGGAGCCTCTTCTCGCGACAGCCGAAATTCCGCAGGCGCTGGCGCGACGCGAAGGCCATGGATCTTCCGGCAGCCGAGTTGCGTGCGCTCATGGATCTGCGCAATCGTCCCCGGTTCGTCACGCAGGCGTTCAAGCCGACGCAGATCGTGCGCTCTACGCCACGCTCGGAAGGGGCGGCAATGCCTGCCCCGACGATGCCCGAGGACGTGCGTTCCGTAGCCACGCATTGATTAAGGACCGAGGCTGCTCCTAAGGAGCAGCCTCGTTCGCCTTCAGGCCTCCCGGCTGTCCTCAACAGGCGGATCGATCAGTTCCCAGTTCGCGAACAGGTCGATGGTGGCATGACCCGGCATGTTCGTGTCGAGATACAGCAGGATCTCGACCCAGGGACGGCCATAGGCGCGAGGCGTGACCTTCGTGACCTGGCCGAAGAAGCCGGTGAGGGGGCAGCGGACGAACTCTCCGATCTCGGGCCAGCGGCTCTGCTCATGGGCGAGCTGCTCCTCGGCATCCTGTAACTCGGCCCGAAGGCGCTCCACCCTCGCCCGCAACTCGGCGGCGCGCTTCGTGGCGTGGGTTTCCTGAAGCTCGTGCAGTCTCGAACCCAGCGCCAGTCCCTCGCCATACTCGGCAGGCGGAAGAGAAATCAGGCTCATCATACGTCCTTTCCCGGCGACGAAAGGGCTCGCCGCAAGACGAAGATCTTTCGAGGGTCGAGAAAAATGTGGTGCGAGGCTGAGTTGACGGCAAGAGATCCAAAGGGATGAAGGAACGCAAGCTTGCCGGCATCGGTTGATAAGCATGGCAAAGCTTGCTGACACTGCTCCAAAACCGACAGGCCGCTACGTTCAACGGTTTGCGCCAGGGCTTATACGTGCTTTGGTTTTCATGGCTGCGCTTGGCCTGCCGGACGGCGGTTTCTCTCAGGAGGCCGCGCCGTCCGTTCCGCCGCCTCTGCCGCCGCCGCGCCCGCAGGGGCTGACCCCTCCCGCCGGCGAGGGGAATGGAGTGTCGAAACCGGAAACCGGGGAAGGGCCAGCCTCTTCCCCGAGCGAGGCGGACACGGCCTGCATTGGGCAGCTCGAGGCGATGGGGCTCAAGTTCGAGAAACGCCCTCCGGTGGAGGAGAACGGATGCCGGATCGGTAATCCGGTTTCGGTCTCCGCACTCGCAAACGGCGTCGACGTTGCCCCGGACTCGATCATGGAATGCCGCTATGCGGAGAATCTGGCGCGCTGGGTCGACGAGATCGTCAGACCCCGGTCGAGCGAGCAATTCCAGAGCGCTCCAACCAAGCTCCTCATCGGCACGTCCTATCAGTGCCGTGATCAGCGCTCGGGCGGCAAGCGGAGCGAGCACGCGTTCGGGAATGGGGTGGACGTGATGGGTTTCGAGTTCGACAAGCGGCCTCCGCTCGCGATCAAGTTCCAGCCTGAAGGTTCATCGGAAGCTGCTTTCCAGTCCGCCATTCAGAAGGAGGCCTGCCAGATCTTCACGACCGTGCTGGGGCCCGGCGCCGATTCCGATCATGGGGACCATCTGCACCTCGATTTGCGGGCGCGAAAAGGCGATTACCGAATTTGTCAGTGAAGGCGAGGAACGCTCATCGGGTGTTCGTCTTTGACATGATGTGGGCCTCAACCCGAGATGGCAAAGGCGGAGAGAAGAATGAGAGTTCTGGTATGCGTAGCGTTTGGTCTCATGTGCATGACGGGAAGCGTTGCCGCTTCCTTGAAAGACCTGACCATGGAGGCGGTGAACGGCGCCTCCGATCCGTCCGACCGGTCCGGAGACGATGTCAGCCCGATCATGATCAAGGCGCAGGTCCTGCTCGATCGTGCCCATTTTTCTCCCGGCGTCGTCGATGGGCGTGACGGCGAGAACCTGCAGAACGCCATCAAGGCTTTCGAACAGACGCACGATCTTCAGGTCGACGGAAAGCTCGACGAAGAGCTTCTGGCCAAACTCAACGAGATGTCGTCCGACCCCGTGCTCGTCCCCTACACGATCGCCGAAGCGGACGTGAAAGGACCCTTCGCGTCAATTCCCGAGCGGATGGAGGATCAGGCCAAGCTCGAGCGGCTGTCCTATTCGAGCCCTGCGGAGCTGCTGGCAGAGAAATTCCACATGGACATCGACCTCCTCAAGGAGCTGAACCCCGGGAAACGCTTCGACAAGGCCGGCGAAAGCATCGTCGTGGCGAATGTCTCTCCGGCGAACGGCAGGCAGGAGCTTCCCGAGGCCGTCAAGATCGAAATTCTCAAGAGCGAACACGCTCTCCGCGTGCTGGGAAAGGACGGTGCCGTTCTTGCCGTCTATCCCGCCTCCATCGGCAGCGAGGAGAAACCCGCGCCGACAGGCAGCTTCACCGTGAAAGCGGTCGTTCGCAATCCCACCTATACCTACAATCCGGAATATGGATTCAAAGGCGTGAAGGCGAAGGAGAAATTCGAGATCAAGCCTGGTCCGAACAACCCAGTCGGAACGATCTGGATCGATCTTTCGATCGAGTCTTACGGCATTCACGGCACACCGGAGCCGGAGAAGGTCGGCAAGGCGTATTCCCACGGCTGCGTGCGGCTGACGAACTGGGACGCCGAGGAACTCGCCGGAATAGTCAAGAAAGGGACGCCGGTCGTTTTCCTCGACTGACGCCCGGGGACCTGTTTCAGTCGTCGTTGGCGGAGTTCAGCTGGTCGGGCTTCATGCCTTCGTCCACTTCGGTGTCATGCATCCGGACAAGCCACTCCAGCTGCTCCTGCACGAAGTTGGGGTCGCTGTGAAAGCGCATGGCGCAGGCCACGAGGAAGATCGCGATCTCCGGCAGGTCTTCGTCGCCCATGTCCGGCAGGACAAGTTCCAGCTCCGTCATGTTGCTGGCCGTCACGATGGCTGCCTCGTTGGGCGGAATGACGGTGCCGCTGCTGTCGGGGGAATGAGCCATGAACATTTCCTTGGGTTGGTTTTCGTGGTTCCGACCAGTTCTAAGGCGTCGGACCCGAACGTAAAGCCTCGCCTCTCTCGGGCGCGGGGCCGTCCATAAGAAAACCCACCGCACAGGGCGGTGGGTCCATATCGTGTGGCGATGCGATTAGGGGTACGTGCAGACGTAACGCAGGCCGTTGGTCGCCAGGAACGTGCCCGTCACCGGATCGTAGGAGCGGTACTTGCGGGCGCAGTAGGCGGCGACCTGAGGATCGACCGTGCCGGGAGGCGGGGGCGGTGCGGCCTGGGCCTGGCTGCCGGCGATCGCGGTGCCGATCAACGCGCCTGCGGCCAAGCCCACGGCGCCTGCGGCCAGCGCGGAGGAGCCGCCGTCGTGCCGGCGATGATAGTGGCGGTGATGATAATAGGGCGGCGGGGGACGATATCCCCGATAGGGACGGTACTGAGTGTATCCTTCATTCGGATACGCCATGTCGATTTGGGGAAGGGCGGGCTTGCGGAGCGGCTCCGCCTGAACGGGCAGAATGGAGCCGAGAACGACTCCAAGAATGCCAGCGCTTCCAAGAATGGCGGCGAATTTGCGCATTGGGGACTCCTGATCTTGCAATTTTGCAGCATCAAAGGGCTGTGCCGCGTGGACGTTACACCGGTCGTGGCCAAGCTTGCAATCGATGCCGGTCTCCCCTCGATGACGGCTCACGATCGAGCGAATTTCCTGTAATCGGAATGATTTAACGACCCTTAACTCCGCTGTCGGCCTCTCGGCAGCATGTTTCGCCGGTGCCGAAACCCGGTATATTGAACGTGTGGCGTCCGCAGAAGGCAGAGAGTATCGTGTCGGTGTTCGTCATTGCCCTGGATTTTTATGGTGAAATCGTCCAAGAAGCGTATGTTCTAACGTAATGTTCCCAGCGGGGATTCCATGCGGTACATCCAGCTCCTGGGGCTGCTCATAGGTTTTCTGGGGTGGAGTTCGTTTGCGCGTGCGACGGAGCCCTTGCCGCCGCCGAAGGGGCCCGTTCTGCTGACTATTTCCGGCAAGATCGAGCAGACCAATGTCGGGCAGGCTGCCCAGTTCGATCGGGAAATGCTCGAAGCCTTGGGCCCCGCCTCGATTACGACCGTCTCCACCATGTCTGCCACGCAACAGCTCTTCGAGGGGGTGTCCCTTCGGGCTGTTCTGGACAGGGTCGGGGCCAAGGGAACATCCATCGTCGCCTCGGCCCTGAACAGCTACAAGATCACCATTCCGTTCGAGGATCTGAACTATGAGCCCATCATCGCCATGCGGGTCGACGGCCAGGTCCTGAAGCTGCGCGACAAGGGGCCGCTGTGGATTGTTTATCCTCGCGATGCGCATCGTGCCCTGCAGACGCCTGTCTATGACTCCCGCTGGATCTGGCAGTTGAACAAGCTGCACGTCGAGTGACCATGAGACTGAACCTCAACAACCACAAAGCGGGATTGTTCACGCTTCTGACGACGGCGGTGCTCGCGATCTCTTTGAGCTTCGCCGTCGTGCGGTTGTTCGACATCGAGCGCGATCTGCGCAGCGAAGATACTCACTCCAACCTCTGGATGATTTCCCAAGCGCAGTTCGAGGCTGCGCTCATGGCGGAAAGCCTGGCTCGATACGCCGCAGGAGAAACTTTCGCCGACACCGAGCAGGCCCCGGACTTTCGCTTGCCGATCCTGATCAGTCGCGTGGCCGTGTTGCTCGACGGTCCGCAGTCCGAGGTCATCGCCAAGATCGGCCTACTGGGAGATCTGAAAGTCGGCTATCTTCAGCTCACTCTCGCCGAGCCCTTGCTCGAGCAGACGATGACACCGGAACAGGCTACGAATCTGCGCACGCAGATTCGCGATCTCGGCTACACGCTGCGGGATGCCGCCAACGACGTCATGCTGCTCAACCGGACGGACACCGCGTCGAAACGGGCCATGTATCTGCGGGTCGTGCTGGAGAGCCTCGCCTTTCTTACCGGCATTTTCCTGAGTGCCGGATTTCTGCTGGTCCGCCTGTTCAGGGGCGTTCAGGAGGCCAGTCAGGCCAAGCAGCTGCTGCGTCAGGAACAGGAACTTTCGGATCTCGTCATCAACAACGTGAGCAACCAGGGCATCGTCATGTTCGACGAGAAACTGGAGTGCCTGCTCTGGAATCCAGGCATGGAGAGCCTGCTCAATGTCAGGCCGGACGAAGCCATCGGCCGCCTGATGCAGGATCTCGGCCCGTTGTTTTCGAAGCCGGAGATGATCCGCTCGCTCGATCTGGCGATCGCGGGAGAGAGCACGATTTTCGAGGATGAAACGGCCGGTGAGGCGGGCCAGGACCGCTGCCTTGAGATCAACTGTTTTCCGGTTTCCATGGCGCAGCGGAAGTTGGGGATCGCCTTCGTCCGAGACGTGACCGAGCAATGGCTGGCCCGCAAGCAGGCCGAGCGCCAGAACTTCGATCTGGAGATCAAGGTCCTTCAGCGCACCGCTGCTCTGAGACAGGCCGAGCGGCGCCTGATCGCAGCCATCGAATCCGCCTCGGAGGGATTTGCGGCCTTCGACTGGACCGGCAGGCTTCTTTTCGCCAACGAGCAGATCTGGGCTTCCGCTCCCGTAGCCCTCTGGTGCAGGGACGAGATGAGCCTGCCCGTCTTTCTGCGCTGCTTCGCCATGTGCGAAGGGGCGGATCAACGGCTCCTGGTCGCCCAGCCTCCGTTCGATGAGATCGAGGTCGACGTTCTGCTCAAGAAGGACATCTGGGCTCATCTGTCCGTCTCGAAGGCGGACGGCGCGACCATCTTCGTGCGGCTCACCGATATCTCGGCCTACAAACAGGTGGCGACGGCGCTCCAGTCGGCTCTCGAGCGCGAACGGGAGACCACCAACGCATACCGCAATTTCGTCTCCATGGTGTCGCACCAGTTCCGGACGCCGCTGGCAATCCTCGACTCAAGCGCTCAGCGAATTCTCCGGCGCGGGCCGAACCTGACGCCGGACGAGCTCGTGGGCCGCATTCAGAAAATCAGAAATGCAGGCAATCGCTTGACCCGCCTTGTCGAGAGCGTCCTCAACGCCGCCAAACTCGATGAGGGCCGGATCGAGCTGAACCCGGAGCCCTGCAACCTCGTCCAGCTCGTCATGGACATCGGTGAACGCCAGAGCGAATTGAGCTCCCACTCCAAGATCCTGTTTCAGGTCCCCGAGCAATCGATCTGGGTCTACTGTGATACGATGCTGATCGAGCAGGTCGTCATCAATCTCCTATCGAATGCCGTCAAATATTCGGGGGAGGAGCCGGTCGTCGAGATCAAGGTTTGGGCGGAGGGCGCCCGAGCCTTCTGCTCCGTTCGGGACTGGGGCATCGGCATTCCGGCCGATGAACTGCCCAAGATCTTCGATCGCTTCTACCGAGCGAGGACGGCCACGGGTATCGCGGGCACTGGCATCGGTTTGAATTTTGCGCAAAGAATCATGCGCTTGCACGGAGGAGATATCCAGGTGGAAAGCTACGAGGCCGAGGGATCCTTGTTTACGTTTGACCTGCCGCTGTCGCAGACCGACCAGGCGCAGCAGGCTGCATAAGTGGCGAAATCCATGATTCATCAAAAAACGATCCTGTGCGTTGAAGACGAGGACGATTTGAGGACGGATCTGGCCGAAGAGCTGGGAGCCGCCAATTACCGGGTTCTCCAGGCATCGAACGGCAGCGAGGCGCTTCGGTTGCTCGAAACGGAGCGTCCGGATCTCGTGCTCTGCGATATCACCATGCCGGGCCTGGGGGGCTATGAAGTCCTCAAGGCGATCCGCGAGCAGGGGGACAAGGCGGATGTCCCGTTCATCTTCCTGACGGCTCTGGCCGAACGGAACGATGTGCTCGTCGGAAAACAGGCGGGGGCCGACGATTATCTCGTCAAGCCTATCGATTACGAGATCCTGCTCGCGACGGTCGCCGCGCGCCTCAATCAAGTCGACCGCGTGCGGACGAGCGCCGTCAGCCGCGCCGAGGAGGCCTGGCAGGAAGTTCTTCGGTCGTCCCGCGGACAAACCGTCGAAGCGCTCTACAAGGCCACCTTCGCGTTCGACCGGTTCCTGGTCGGTGTCGTGGTCGTCGACGAGAAGGGTTCCGTCAAACTCATGAACAAGGAGGCGGAGCGGATCGTCGGAGAGAACGACGGCATCGGCGTCTCCGGAGGCGTGCTGAAAGGAGCTGCGGCCAAACAGAGCACCAAGCTCTATCAGGCCATTGAGAAAGCCTTCGAGGAGGAAACTCTCGACGAGATCGTTTCCTTCCCCCGCAACTCGGGTGGGCGTCCCTATCTGGTGCTCGTGCCGGGGCAGCGCTTTTCTGCGGAAGAGCGTCCCGAAGCGGTCGTGCTGCTCCTGATCGACACCGAGCAGCGCACGAAGGTGTCCGGGGACACCCTGGTGCGGCTCTACAATCTCACTCCGTCGGAGACACGGGTGGCGCTGATGCTCATCGACGGCAAGCGTCTCGATCAGATCGCTGAGGAACTCGAGATCGCCCAGACCACGGTCGTGTTCCATCTGAAGAATCTCTTCAGGAAGACCGAGACCAACCGGCAGGCGGATCTGGTGCGCGTGCTGCTGTCGGTGCCGCTGCGGACGGCTGGAGACTGACCAGGGGCTTCATCGGAAGGGGCGTTAACGGATTGTTGACCGTCCTAATTGAAACAGAGTTCGGGCAGGGCGTTGCCACAATCTGTTCAGCTTCCAGTGAGGTTTGCGACCCTATAGTCGCTGCCAAGAAAGGGCGAAACAGAATTCTCCCTCTGCTTGTAGGTGACGAGCTATGAAGGTCTTCAATCTCCTCTCCGGCTCGGCTGCCGCTCTGGCGCTGGTGGCTGGTTTGGCCGCCGCTCAGCCGGCATCCGCACGCGACCGCATGTCTCCGGGGGCTGCCGCCGCCGTCGGCGTTCTGGGAGGGCTTGCCGTCGGCACCATCGTCGGGGCGACGGTTGCCCAGCAGCCTGCCTATGCGGCTCCCGCTCCCGTCTATGTGGCGCCCCCGCCGCCTCCGCCGGCCCGCGTCTATGTGGAAGAGCCGGCGCCGGTCGTGTACCACCGCGCGCCGCGCCGGGTTTACGTCGAGAGCTGCACGACCGAGCGGTTCCGCGAATGGGTTCCCGGCTGGGGTTGGGAATACCGGACCCGGCAGGTGTGCAACTGATCGGATCCTCACCGGATCGAGAACGGGCCCGCTTCGAGCGGGTCTTTTCTTTTGACGGGTGGAGAAACCGCGATTCCGCTGCCGCGTTGACGGAGGAGGCCACAACACGAGTTCCGTCATGAGCAATTCATCGCGCGACCAAGCCGCTTCCGACGAGCCGAAACTGAATCCTGGCGATCAGGCTGAGCCGGGCACCCCTGGCACCGGCGAGAACATCTGCCCCGAGTGCAAGGGCAGCGGGCGCATCGGCGTCACGGCGTGCCCGATGTGCGGCGGCACGGGCAAGGTCATCGAGGGAATCGGCGGGGCTTAAGACTTGTCGGGCTTGGCCATCCAGCGCACAAGCGGCATCAGCGGCACGATCCAGATCAGGCCGAGGACAATATAGGCGAGGGTCTGGACGAGCTTCGGCGCCTCGGTGATCCGGCCCTCCGCCAGAGCCATGGCGAACAGCGCGTAGGTGATGATGAAGATCAGCATCGCCACCGTTCCGATCAGTTTGCGCAAACGCATGCCCATCTTGAGCCCCTTCCGGCGCCGCCTGGAGGGCGGTGCGTCACTGTCATTGATTGCCCTTCGGCGACCCAGCCTCTATGTGACAAGCCGTAACCTGGGTTCAAGTCTAAATTTGCCATGAGAACGAGCACGGCTGTCGCAGCCTCATCCGAGGGCGTGTCCTTGGCGCGCCTTTCTGAAAGCCAATCGCCCCACGTCAGGTCCCAGACTCTGGTGAGAACCTGGATCTACATCCTCGCCGCCCTGGTCGTGCTGATGATCGCGGTGGGCGGGGCCACCCGTCTCACGGGGTCGGGCCTGTCGATCACGGAATGGAAGCCGGTGACCGGCGCGATCCCGCCCCTGACGGAGCAGGCTTGGCAGGCCGAGTTCGAGAAATACCGGCAGATCTCCCAATACGAACTCGTCAACAAGGGCATGACCCTGTCCGAGTTCAAGTTCATCTATGCCTGGGAATGGGGGCACAGGCAGCTCGGCCGCCTGATCGGGCTCGTGTTCTTCGTGCCCTTGGTGCTCTTCTGGGCCCGGGGGCTCATCAAGGGCCAGCTGGCGCTGACGCTGCTCGGCATCGGCGCCTTCGGAGGGCTTCAGGGAGCCATCGGCTGGATCATGGTGGCGTCGGGCCTCGAGCCGGGCATGACCGCCGTTGCGCCCATCAAGCTCGCCCTGCATCTGACCGTCGCCAGCCTCATCCTCGTCTGCCTGGTCTGGGTGGCTTCAGGGCTGAAGGACCGCAGCGCGCTGCCCGCCGAGCAGGGAATCGGCTTTGCGCCCCGTACCCTCGTCGTCCTGATCCTGGCGCAGATCGCCCTGGGAGGGCTCGTCGCAGGGTCGAAGGCCGGCTACACATACAATACGTGGCCCCTCATGGACGGAAGCCTGATACCACCCGCTTCGGCTTTGTTCACGGTGAAGCCCTGGATCGAGAACTTCGTCGACAACGTCGTGCTGGTCCAGTTCAACCACCGGATGCTGGCCTACGCGATCGTCGCCTTCGCGCTCTGGCATGCCTGGAGCGTGCGCCGTCACGCGCCGGGATCGGGGGCCGCGCGTCGCGCCACCGGCATTGCGTGTCTGGCCTTGGCGCAGATGGCCCTCGGCATCGTGACCCTCCTGCTCGTGGTGCCGCTTTGGGCCGGGCTCGCCCATCAGGTTTTCGCCATGGCGGTGCTGGCCATGGCGGTGGTTCACGCGCGCGTCAGCATGGCCTGAAGCAAGAAGGGCGGCCCGAGGGCCGCCCTGTCTCCGTCATTCTGCGTGAGATTTAGCGGATGACCTGCACGATGCGGTGCGTGCCGGGATCGACCAGAACCGGGGTGTCGTTGACCACGGTGTAGCGGTACTGGGTCACGCCGTACTCGGCCGGCACTTCATAGTACTGCACGCCGGAGGTGGGCAGGGTGGCGCCCACGCGCACCTCTTCCGTGTAGCGATAGGACGGAACCCCCTGCTGGACCACGTACTGGCGGAAACGGGGCTGAGATTCGCCGGCAAGGCCGCCCACGATCGCGCCCGTCACACCACCGACGGCAGCGCCGATCGGGCCGCCCACGATCGCGCCGCCTACGGCGCCGGTCGCCGCGCCAGCCGCAGCGCCGCCGGCCGCCGGATCCTGGGCGAAAGCGCCCACCGGGGCGAGGGTCGCAAGAACAGCGCCTGCAAACAGAATCTTCTTAGACATGTCTCAGCTCCATTTCACTGGTGAAGTCGGGAGCTTAACGACTAAGCAAAAAGGTGGTTCCGGTTGCGCAACAGGGTTTCTTGCAGCCGAAATCTCAAGGAAATTATCCCGATCACCGAATCGACTTCAACGCAGGAATTATTCTGCCGGATTTTCTCGTATCGACGGATCGATCATTAGGATCAGGCGTTTAACGGGTATTCCTCACATACTGGCAGAGAGGCGTTGCCTTCCTGTGGGGCAGCGAATTTTCCTGACGTTGCGGCATGCAGTTTTGCCGGAATCTCTCTGTTCTGCTTGGGGATATGCACAGTGTGATCGAAGGTGGAATTAGGAAATCAGGTCTTGTTCTGCTACAGATGAACAATATTAAGCTCGCGTTAACAGAGGGCGGCGGGCTTTCTTAGGCTTATGAGGGAGTCAGGCATGAATGTGCTGGTCTTTGCTTCGCGGAAAGGCGGCTCTGGTAAGAGCACGCTCGCTGCACATCTCGCGAGCTATATTGCCAACCCGTCGCGTAAGACGTTGTTGATCGACAACGATCCGCAAGGGTCGCTGTCTCTGTGGCACAGGATCCGCGATCAGGAGCATCTCAGCCTGAAGCACAATGTGCGCAACCTCGGCGAGGCCCTGCGGGACGCCAAGCGCGAAGGCTACGAGTGGGTTCTGATCGATACGCCGCCCAACAAGTCCCATATCGTGGCCGAATCCATCAAGCACGCGACGCTCGTGATCGTGCCGACCCGGGCGAGCCTGTTCGATATCGCGGCCCTGCAGGATACGGTTCAGATCGCGCGGGAGCTGCGCAAACCCTACGCCGCCGTGATCAACGCCGCCCCGGCCAAGCACGGCGATGCGGAATCGCCGGTTGTCGCCGACGCGCGCGGCGCTCTGAATGCGCTGCAGGTTCCCGTCTGGGCTGGCCAGATCACCCATCGTCCGGAACTGACCCTTGCTCTGGCGACGGGCGAGGGCGCAAGGGAATACGAGCCGAATTCTCAGGGCGCCGAGGAAATCGGACGCCTGTGGACGGCGCTGGAGCGCTCGCTCAACGCCATTCACAGCACCTACAAGAAAGCTGGCGGCTCCTCGCGCGCTGCGTAGTCGACGCGCCGCGCGTTCTTTCAGTCAGAGGGCGGCTCGAAGCCGCCCTTTTTATTGCCCGTTTCTCTCGCTTTCTTCATGGCGGGGCTCGTCCCGGCCATCCCTTTTCCGAAGGGCGCAGCGCCCATCAAAGCGGAATCACCGGCGCAAGGCCGGTGATTCTGAACGGAGAACCTGGATACGGCGGAAGGGACTCAAGCCGCGTCGAGGGCCTGATTCAGATCGTCGATCAGGTCTTCCTTGTCTTCGAGGCCGATGGAGAGGCGCACCACCTCCGGGCCCGCACCCGCCTGTGTCTTCTGCTCGTCCGTGAGTTGCCGGTGCGTGGTCGACGCCGGATGGATCACCAGCGAGCGCGTATCGCCGATATTGGCGAGATGCGAGAACAGCTTGAGGTTGGAGACCAGCTTCACGCCTGCTTCGTAGCCGCCCTTCAATCCGAAGGTGAAGACGGCGCCAGCGCCCTTCGGGCAGTATTGCTGGGCCAGGTTGTGGTACCGGTCCGACCGCAGGCCCGGATAGCTGACCCAGGACACCTTGCCGTGGTTCGCGAGATGCTCGGCAACCGCCAGGGCGTTGTCCGAATGGCGCTGCATGCGCAGGGGCAGGGTCTCGATTCCGTTGAGGATCAGGAAGGCGTTGAAGGGCGAGAGGGCAGGGCCCAGATCGCGCAGGCCGAGGACGCGGGCCGCGATGGCGAAGCCGAAATTGCCGAAGGTCTCGCCCAGCACCATCCCGCCGTATTCCGGACGCGGCTTGGAGAGCATCGGGTAACGGTCGTCGCCCGCGAAGTTGAACGATCCGCCATCCACGATCAGGCCGCCGACCGAGTTGCCGTGGCCGCCGAGGAACTTGGTGGCCGAATGGACGATGATGTCCGCGCCATGCTCGAAGGGACGGATCAGGTAGGGGCTCGCCATCGTGTTGTCGACGATGAACGGGATGCGGTGCTTCTTGGCGATCGCCGCGATGGCCTGCAGGTCGACGATCACGCCGCCGGGATTGGCGATGGACTCGACGAAGATCGCCTTGGTGCGCGGGGTGATGGCGGCTTCGAAGGTCGACGGATCGTCGGAATCGGCCCAGACCACGTTCCAGCCGAAGTTCTTGTAGGCGTGGTTGAACTGGTTGATCGAGCCGCCATAGAGCTTGCGGGCCGCGATGAACTCGTCGCCGGGCTGAAGCAGGGTGTGGAAGGTCAGGAACTCCGCCGCGTGGCCGGAGGCAACAGCGAGGGCCGCCGTGCCGCCTTCGAGGGCCGCGACGCGCTCTTCCAGCACCGCGTTGGTGGGATTACCGATGCGGGAATAGATGTTGCCGAAGGCCTGAAGGCCGAAGAGAGAGGCCGCATGATCCACGTCGTCGAACACGAAGGACGTGGTCTGATAGATCGGCGTCGCCCGTGCGCCGGTCGCGGCATCGGGGGCGGCCCCCGCATGAATGGCAAGCGTGTCGAAGCCCGGCAAACGGTCAGTCATGGCAGGAGCCCTTTTCCTCGTGAGGATGATGTTCTGTTCTCTTTAAAGAACGAAACGTTCGTCCGGTCAAGGAGGGGCGCAAGGCTCCTGTCTAAGACTATGGGCGATTGAGACCGAGCTTCTGAAAGCCCTTGCCCGAGAGCACCGGCTTTTTGGCGCTGAGCATTCGCGAGTTCACGCCCTGCCAGGAAATCTCGCCGGACAGTCGTCCGAACTCGATCTTGGGGCAGCGGTCCATCACGACCTTGATGCCCCTAGCCTCGGCTTTCGCCGCCGCTTCGTCGTTGCGGACGGAAAGCTGCATCCAGATCACCTTGGGCAGGGGATCGAGCGCGAGGGCCTCATCCGTGATCGGGCCCGCCGCTTCCGAGTTGCGGAAGATCTCGACCATGTCGATGGGGCCGGGGATCTCGGCGAGCGAGCCGTAGACCTTCTTGCCCAGCAACTCGGAGCCCGCGAGCCCGGGATTGACGGGAATGACGTCGTAGCCCCGCTCCAGCAGATATTTGGTGACGATCCAGCTCGGGCGGGCGGGATTGGCCGACGCGCCCACGAGCGCGATGGTCTTCACGCTGTTGAGAATGCCGCGGATGTAATCGTTCGGGTAATTGCTGTGGTCCATGGCGAGAACGTATGGGATAGGGCAGGGCAGTTCAACGAGCATTTGACGCATGTCACCCCTTCCGGCATCCCATCATCCGGTCATGACGAAGGAAGATCTTGTCGCCTTCCTGGATCGCGAGTTCCCTCAGATCCACATGGGGGGGCAGACCTACTTCCTCGACGAGATCGGGCCGCTTTCCGTGCGGATGCGCATGGATTATCACGAGCGTCATCTTCGCCCCGGCGGCACGATTTCCGGCCCTGCCATGATGACGCTGGCGGATCTCGCGCTCTACGCCGCGATCCTGGCGCATGTCGGCCCCGTGGCGCTTGCCGTCACCACGAGCCTCAACTTCAATTTCCTGCGCAAGCCCGAACCTCGCGCCCTGATCGCGGAGTGCCGCCTCCTGAAACTCGGGAAGCGGCTTGCAGTGGGCGAGGTGTCGATGTTTTCGGAGGGCAGTTCCGATGTTGTCTGCCATGCGACGGGGACGTATTCGATTCCGGAGCGCCGCTGATTCAACGCTTTATGAAGGCGTTTTCTGCCGGGCGGCGACCAGCGCGTCGTCGATCTCCCGCGCCCGAACCGCTGCCGGACGGCCGCTGATCCGCTGCCAATAGGCTTCGAAGGCGGGGCGCTTCTCGAGGGTGCCGAACATCATGCCCCAGCCGATCTGTGAGCCGACATAGACATCGGCCGCGCTGAACCGGTCGCCCGCGATGTAATCGGATTGGGTGACGGCGTATTCCAGGGCGTTCACCACGTCCGCGACGCCGCCGTATCCGACCATGCCCCGCCGCTCCTCGGGCACTTCGAAGCCAAGGGCCTTGTTGCTCAAGGCGGACTCGACCGGACCGGCGGCGAAGAACATCCAGCGGTAATAGGGGCCCCGATGACGGTCGCCGTGGGGCGGCGCCAGTCCCGCCGCGGGGAAAACGTCTGCCAGATAGGCGCAGATGGCCGCCGCCTCGGTGACGACCGTGCCGTTATGGATGATCGTCGGCACCTTGCCCATGGGATTGAAGGCGAGGTAGTCCGCGCTCTTCATGGTGGTGCCGAATTCCAGAACTTCCGTCCGGTAGGGCTGGCCGACCTCTTCGAGCATCCAGCGGACGATTCGGCCGCGCGACATGGGATTGGTATAGAAAATCAGGTCTTCGGCCATGATTGATCCTTAAGGAAAGATCGGAGCGAGGAATACTGTAACCGCGGCGAGGTCGGATGACAAATGGGATGTGGTTTTATGATACCACATCAGCGGTATTTAGATACCTATATATGCTAAGTATTTGGTTTAATTGCTATTTAATTGATCGATGCCCTTTGCGAATGCCGTTGACTTGCCTTCCGAAAGTCACTAAACACCCCTCACTCGCCGCCGCATCTCGCGGCGGTTTGTCATTTTTCAGAACCTGAGCCCGGACGGGCTCCAATGGGAAACAGCGCAATGAAGACTACGACTTCGCTGAAGCCCGCCGAGGTCGAGAAGAAGTGGGTTGTGATCGACGCGAAGGGCCTCGTTGTGGGCCGTCTCGCTACGATCGTTGCCATGCGCCTGCGTGGCAAGCACAAGGCGAACTACACGCCCCACGTCGACTGCGGCGATAATGTTATCGTCATCAACGCCGACAAGGTGGTGTTCACCGGCCGCAAGCGCGAGCAGAAGGTGTACTACCATCACACCGGTTATCCGGGCGGCATCAAGGAACGCACCGCCAAGTTCATCCTGGACGGCCGCTTCCCTGAGCGTGTGGTCGAGAAAGCTGTGGAGCGCATGCTCCCGCGCGGCCCGCTTTTCCGCCAGATCATGGGCAACCTGCGCGTCTATGGCGGCGCTGAGCATCCGCATACGGCTCAGCAGCCGGAGGTGCTGGACGTGGCGGCCCTGAATGCCAAGAACGTGAGGGCCTAATCCATGGCGACCCTTCAGTCTCTCGCCGATCTGGGCCAGAACGCCCAGTCTGCCGCTCCGGAAGCTCCGAAGCATGTCCAGAAGCTCGACTCGCTCGGTCGCGCTTACGCCACCGGCAAGCGTAAGGACGCTGTCGCCCGCGTGTGGATCAAGCCCGGCTCCGGCAAGATCATCATCAACGACCGCGCCGTCGAAGTTTACTTCGCTCGTCCGGTTCTCCGCCTGATCCTGTCGCAGCCGCTGCAGGTCGCTCAGCGCGAAGGCCAGTACGACATCGTCGTGAACGTCAACGGCGGCGGCCTCTCCGGCCAGGCCGGCGCGGTCCGCCACGGCCTCGCCAAGGCGCTGACCTACTACGAGCCGGAGCTTCGCGGCCCGCTCAAGAAGGAAGGCTTCCTGACCCGCGATCCGCGCGTCGTCGAGCGCAAGAAGTACGGCAAGAAGAAAGCTCGCCGCAGCTTCCAGTTCTCGAAGCGCTAATCGCCTCCAGGCTATCGAATTCGAAAAGGGCGGCTCTCGGGCCGCCCTTTTTATTCATGCCCGGATCGCAAGTGCGGTTCCTGGCGATTCCCGGATCGGGCGACGCTCATTCCGGTTCTGGAAATTTCAAAACGGAATGCTCACCTTGAAATGAAATATCATTTTGAGTATTGAGCCGCTCACGGAAGGCCGCGCATGGATGCGCCTTGGGTGAGCGGAAAACCGTTGATCGAGTTCAAGACGAAAGTCATCAGGATCTGCCTCTGCATCGGCATCGCACTGATTGCCGTCGGCGCGGCATCGTCGACGTACCTGCATTCCGTCGACCCCGGGACCATGACCCCCGGCCACGAGGCTTTGTCCTGCGACGGCTGCCACGTCCCGGCGAGGGGGACCATCCGCCAGCAAATCCAAGCCAATGTCGCCTATATTCTGGGGTTGCGAAAGACATCCGCCTCCTTCGCATTTCGTGCGCCGAGTTCCGAAGATTGCAGTGCGTGCCATGTGCGTCCTCAGGATCCTCATGCTCTCGGCCGGTTTGCCGAACCGCGCTTTACGGAGGCGTTGAGGACAATTCGCGCCGACACCTGCATGGGATGCCATCGAGAGCACCGGGGCCAGAGGGCTTCCGCCGGAACCGATTTCTGCGCCGAATGCCATGCCGACCTTATCGTAAAAAACGATCCGCTCGACGTCGGTCATGGGAGCCTCATCGGCCAGCAGCGCTGGTCGACCTGTCTCACCTGCCATGATTATCACGACAATCATGAACGCAGGGCGCAGCGACATCTGACCGACGCCTACGACGCCGGGGCGATCCGCTCCTATCTCGCGAGCGGCCCCGATCCCTACGCGGCTGCCAAACGGCACCCAGCCCGGCCGACCCGCCCATGATGAAACACGTCCTCGCCATGCTCTCCCTCTGTGTGGTCGCGATTTATCTGTTCGTCACCGCACCTCCTCCTCTCCCGGATGACGGGGCCGGAGCGTCCGATGCGCCAAGGATCCCCGTCAGGGTTCTGCTGGATTCCAGCAATCTCGTGAATGCGGCCGCCCGGAAGATCTATACCGAGCGCATCGTGACGCGAGGTCAGGAGGCGGGCTTCGCCTTCGGCGAGGATTGGCGGGAGCCGGACGTCGAGGCCGGGCCGTTGCCGGCCCTTTTCCTGCGAATGGTCGCGACGCAGCTTCGGGAGCAGGGCTCTCCCCTCGGGCTTTTTCTCGGCTCAGACCGGCCGATCAACCCGTCGAATGCCTTCAGGGGAGAGCAGGTCCGGCAGTTCAGCATCTTGAAGGAGGACCGCAAGCCTCGGTATTTCGCTATGTCGGAGCAGGGGCTTCAGGTTGCCCTCTACGCCGACATTGCCGCAGCGCCCGGCTGCGTGAGCTGTCACAACGATCATCCCAAGACTCCCAAGAGAGACTGGAGCCTCGGCGACGTGATGGGGGCAGCGACCTGGACCCATCCGAAGGCGTCCGTCACGGATCGGGAGCTGCGCCAAGAGATCGGCCAAGTCTATGCGGCGCTCGAACAGACCTACTCGGCCTATCTCGACAAGGCCCGGCGTTTCCGGGATCCGCCGCTCATCGGCAGCGTCTGGCCAGAAAAGGGAAAGAGACAGCTTCCTGATCAAGGAACGTTCATGGCGGCCGTCAGGGAGGCGACGGCCCTACAGATCTTGAACACGGCGGTCCTGCTTCCATGAGCGTCCTCGCGAAAATCCGGCAGAAAAAGGCGGCTTATCTTCCCCTCGGCCTCCTGGTTGCTGCGCTTGCGGCTGCTGGTCTCTCAACGGGGGCAGGGGGACGACTGCTGTTGTCGGACAGGGGCTCAAGAGACATGCTCCTTGCCTATTCCCTGGTAACCGGCGCGCTGCTTCTCGTATCGGTGCTCTGGCAATGGAGGCTCTACTTCGTACGCCGGAGCGGCGATGGACGACAGTTCCAGAAGAGCTATCGAAGCCATCGCTGGACGGGGCTTGTTCCGCTGGCCTTTCTGCTCATCCATATGGGAGGCCCTCGCGCCTCGCTTCTCTGGGCCGTGAGCGCTCTCCTGTTTGCTTCTTCGGTCAGCGGGCTCTTCAATCACGAGGTCCTGAGGCAGAAGAAGCAGGCCATGAGAAAGGCTTGGCTCGCCACCCATATCGGCTCGGCCGCCCTCATCCTGCCGCTGGTCTGCTTTCACATATGGGCAGCTCTCGCCTTCAAGGGCCCCTGAAGCCCGCCCCTCGTCGCCGATTGACGCGGGGCGGCTTTGATCGCATAAACCCTGCATGAACAAGATTGCCGTGATCCGCCGACGTCGATCGAACGCTCCCGCCGCGCGAGCGCGATGACGGCTGTCTGAACGGCCTGACCGCAAGCCGCGCCGATGCGCGGCTTTTTTGTTTCTCCAGAACCATATCGGCGTTATTGGCTTGAGCCTCAGGGGCGGCCACAGGTGGATCGGATCGACATGACAACCATGACCCAGAATTCTGCGGATCTCTCACAGGGCACCAAGACGGTCTTCATCGACGGCGAGGCGGGCACCACCGGCCTCGGCATTCGCGAGCGCCTGCAGGGCGTCCCGGGCGTGGCGATCCGGAGCATCGACCCGGCGCGCCGCAAGGACCCGGAGGCCAAGCGCGAGATCCTGGCGGATGTCGATCTCGTCGTGCTCTGTCTGCATGACGACGCGGCCCGGGAGACGGTTTCTCTCGTCGATGGCCTGAGCGGCAGGAAGCCGAAGATCCTCGACGCCAGCACGGCCCATCGGGTTGCGCCCGGCTGGGCCTATGGCTTCGCGGAGCTCTCCTCCCAGCAGAAGCAGGCCGTCGCCTCGGCGGAACGGGTGGCCAATCCCGGTTGCTATCCCACGGGCGCCATCGCGCTCCTGCGGCCGCTCGTCGAGGCCGGCCTGATCCCGGCCGATTACCCGATCAGCGTGAATGCGGTGAGCGGCTATAGCGGCGGCGGACGCTCCATGATCGAGGCATACGAGGCAGGCACGGCCCCGGCCTTCGAACTCTACGGCCTCGGTTTCGAGCACAAGCATGTGCCCGAGCTTCAGAAATATACCGGGCTGACCCGGCGCCCGATCTTCATCCCCTCCGTCGGCAATTTCCGCCAGGGCATGCTGGTCAGCGTTCCGCTCCATCTGGATCTGCTACCGGGTAAGCCGAAGGCTATCGAGCTGGAGCAGGCGCTGATCGAGCGCTACAAGGGCGGTGGATTGGTGAGCGTCGTCCCGACGCTGTCCGAGGGCAAGAAGATCGAGCGGATCGAGCCCGAGGCCCTCAACGACACGGACCGCCTGGAGCTCTTCGTGTTCAAGCACGACAGCTACAATCACGCCGTGCTGGTGGCGCGCCTCGACAATCTCGGCAAGGGCGCATCGGGCGCCGCCGTGCAGAACATCCAGCTCATGCTCGGATTGGTCTGACAGGGGCTATTCGCGTCATCCCCGGCACGAGGCCGGGGATCCCGATCCAGGAAGCGCCGAGCCTTTCGGTGAAGGGATGGCCGGGACATGCCCGGCCGTGACGTCGGCGCAATCAATGCTGAATTAATGGCCTTTCCGGCCCTTGCTGGTGTCCAGCGCGCTGCCTTCGAAGGCGACGACGCGCTGGCGCTGTTCGCCGAGGCCCTCGATGCCAAGGCTCACGACGTCTCCCGCCTTGAGATAGCGCGGCGGCTTCATGCCCATGCCGACGCCGGGCGGCGTGCCCGTGGTGATCACATCGCCGGGCTCGAGGATCATGAAGTGCGAGACGTAGGACACGATCTGCGCCACGTTGAAGATCATGGTTTTCGTGGAGCCCGTCTGCATGCGCTCGCCGTTCACGTCGAGCCACATCGACAGGTTCTGCGGATCCGGGATCTCGTCCTTGGTCACGAGCCAGGGCCCGAGGGGGCCGAAGGTGGGGCAGCCCTTGCCCTTGGTCCAGGTGCCGCCGCGCTCGATCTGGAATTCGCGCTCCGAGACGTCGTTGCAGACGCAGTAGCCCGCCACGAAATCGAGCGCCTCATTCGCGCCGACATAGGATGCGCGCTCGCCGATGACGATGGCGAGCTCGACCTCCCAGTCCGTCTTTTCGGACCTGCGGGGAAGGATCACGTCGTCGTTCGGACCGACGATGCACGAAGGCGCCTTGTTGAAGACAATCGGTTCGGCGGGAATGGGAGCGCCCGTTTCGGCGGCGTGGTCGGCGTAGTTCAGGCCAATGGCGATGAAGTTCCGCACCTGCCCGACGCAGGCGCCGAGACGCTGTCCATCCGGGGCGAGGGGGAGCGTCTCGGTGTCGACAGCGCGGACCCGAGAGAGGATCTCCGGCGACAGGGTCGCGCCGGTGATGTCCGGGATCGTCCCGGAGAGATCGCGGATCTGTCCTTGCCTGTCGACGATTCCCGGCTTCTCGCGTCCGGCCTCTCCAAATCTCACCAGTTTCATCAAGCGCTCCTATCCTAACGGCATGGTCCTAATTGGCGCATTCACGCCCGCCTACAATGCATTTTCCCGGCACAAATATGTTGCTGTTTTGCCACGAGTGCGGAGAAAGGACGACATTTTCCCCAACGGGGAAGATGCAGCATAATTTCAATTCGCAACTTTAAATACGCTAGTTTACATGTGAACTAACCGTAATGAAACGTATTCGCGTCAATTGTGCTTTCAGGTTCCTATGTAGTCCGCAGAAATGAACAACAGTATTCGGTCCGTTACAGGAGCCGGCAGGGAACAGGTGTGGAGATTGCGGCGAAAATTGAGCATGGCACAGTGCGGGTTCATGCAGGATTCCCTCAGGCGGGATTCCTGCAACAAAACAGAAAAGGGCAGGAAACTTCCATGAGCCGTTTCAACCGTTCTTTGTCCCTCGCCGCAGTCTCCTTCGCAGCTCTCATCGCCGCCCAGGGCGGTGCCCAGGCGGGCGCCTTCGGCCTGCGTGAACAGAGTGCCACGGCGCAGGGCTATTCCTTCGCCGGTGCCGCTTCCGGCTCTGGCTATCTCTCCTCCATGTTCTGGAACCCCGCCGTCATCACGATGTCGCCGGGCTGGAACAGCGAGTGGCACCTTTCGCTGATCCTCCCGCGCGTCGACATCAAGCCGGATCCCCTCCAGACGCCGACCGCTATTTTCGGCGCTTCCGGTGACATCGGCCAGGACGCCATCGTGCCGACCGGGTTCAGTTCGTACCAGATCAATGACAGGCTCTGGATCGGCCTTTCCAGCACGGCTCCCTACGGTCTCGTGACGGACCCCCGGGAGAACTGGGCCGGTCAGGTCTATTCCCGCTCGTCCCGGATCTTCTCGGTGAACGTCAACCCGGTGGTCGGCGTGAAGGTCACCGATTGGCTGTCCGTGGCTGTGGGCCCCTCGCTCCAGTATTTCGACATTCGCCTGAAGAGCGCCGTGCCGACCCCGATCACCGCGCCTGGCACTGCCGTACGTCCCGGTCAGCCGAGCGGAATTCTCGATGGTGACGATTTCGGCTTCGGTTTCACGGCAGGCGTGACCATCACCCCCTTCGTCGGAACGACGGTCGGTCTCGGGTATCGTTCGTCCATCGAGCATAACCTTGAGGGAACCTTCACGCTTCCCCCGGGTGTCGTGGCACCGATCGGCATTCGGACGCCGATCAATGCAACCCTGAAGACGCCGGATCAGCTCACCCTCGGTCTCTCGCAGGTGATCAACCCGAACATGACCGTCCATCTCGGCTTCGAGTGGACGAACTGGAGCGTTCTCAAGACACCGCTCGTCACCAATTCGGCGACGGGAGCGCCCGTCCAGGCGCTCGCGCTCAACTATGACGACGGCTACTTCTACTCGCTCGGTCTGGACTACAAGCTGGATCCCCAGTGGACGCTGCGAGCCGGTGTCGCGTACGAGGATTCGCCGATCGACACGAATATCCGCTCGACCCGTCTGCCGGACAACGACCGCATCTGGGCTTCGATCGGCGTGGGCTATCAGTGGAACGACAAGCTGTCGTTCGATGTCGCCTATACCCACATTTTCACGAAGAACACGGACATTCGCATCGTCGAGGGCCATCAGGATTTCCGCCCTGGTCTGCCGTTCGTGGCCGATGTGGACTCGAGTGTCGACATCATTTCGGCGGGCCTGCGTTACCGCTGGGATGATGCGAGGGTGGCCATCCCGGCTCCGATCGTCCGCAAGTACTGAGAACCAGAGCACTCACAGCCAAAAGGCCGGCGGTGACGCCGGCCTTTCTGTTTTGTGATGAGGAAGGAGAGGGGGCGGGCGGCCTCACGCCTTTGCCAGAACGTAGGTGCCCGGCGCATCGCAGAGTGGCTCCAGCTTGCCGCTCCCCGGCTCTCGTGCGGGGATTTTCTTGGGGGCCTGCTTCTCGACCCACGAGAGCCAATAGGGCCACCAGGAGCCCGGGGTTTCATTAGCCTTCGCGACCCAGTCCTCCAGCTCGCCCTCGACGGGGCCTCCCGTCCAGAACTGGTACTTCTGCTTGTTGGGGGCATTCACGACGCCGGCAATATGCCCGGAGCCCGCTAGAACGAAGTCAACCGGCCCTCCGAACGACTTCGAGCCCAGAAACACGGAGCGGGCAGGGGCGATGTGATCTTCCTTGGTGGCGAGATTGAAGACCGGTGCCTTGATCTTCTTCAGGTCGAGCCTCACGCCCGCAAGTTCCATCTCGCCTTTGGCGAGCTTGTTCTCGAGGTAGCAGTTGCGCAGATAAAAGGCGTGGTTCGCCGCCGGCATGCGCGTGGAATCGGAATTCCAGTAAAGCAAGTCGAAGGCGGTGGGGGGCCGGCCTTTCATGTACACGTTCACCACGTTCGACCAGATCAGGTCGGTGGGCCGCAGCATGTTGAAGGCGTTGGCCATGTGCGAACCGTCGAGATAACCCTGCTTCTTCATCTGCGCCTCGACGGAGCGGATCTGCTCCTCGTCGGCGAAGACCTTCAGGTCGCCTGCATGCGTAAAGTCCACCTGCGCGGTGAAGAACGTGGCGCTGTCGATCCGCTTGTCGCGCTTGGCGGCCATGTAGGCCATGGTGACGGCGAGCAGGGTGCCGCCGACGCAATAGCCGATGGCCGTCACCTTCTTCTCGCCGGTGGCCTGCTCGATGGCATCGAGTGCGCAGAAGATGCCCTCGCGCATGTAATGCTCGAAGCCCTTCTCGGAATGCTGCTTCTGGGGGTTCACCCAGGAGATGCAGAACACGGTGAGCCCCTGAGCGACCGCCCAGCGGATGAAGCTCTTCTCGGGGTTGAGGTCGAGGATGTAGTATTTGTTGATCCACGGCGGCACGATCAGGAGCGGGCGTTTCAACACCTGCTCGGTCGTGGGGGCATATTGGATCAGCTCGATCAGGTCGTTGCGAAAGATCACCTTGCCCGGCGTCGTCGCGATATTCACGCCGACCCTGAAATTGCTGGGATCCGTCTGGCGGATCTTGAGCTCGCCGCGCCCGGACTGGATGTCCTCCGCCAGCATCGCCATGCCACGCGCCAGGTTCGCGCCGTTTTCCTTGATCGTCTCGCGGATGAGTTCCGGGTTCGTCAGCAGGAAGTTCGAGGGCGAGAGGGCGCTCGAAATCTGCCGGAGATAGAACTGTGCCTTGTGACGGGTCCGCTCGTCGAGGCCGTCCGCTTCCTCCACCATGTCCTCTGCCCATCGGGCGGAGATCAGGTAGGCCTGTTTCAGGAAGTCGAAGACGGGATTTTCCGACCATTCCGGGTCGATGAACCGGGTGTCCTTGGGCTCCGGCTCCGCAACCGGCGGCACCGGCTCGCCCTGCGCCTTCTTGAGCGTCGAGGCCCAGAGGTCGAGGAATTGAGAGCTGAGCCGGGCCTGAGCCTCGAAGGATTTCTGCGGGTCGCTCATCCAGGATTCGGCGACACGGCCAAAGGTTTTGATCGCCTCCGAGGCGTCGTTCGCGATCTCGGGAGGAGAACCGCGCTCCTCTAGCGGCTTCAGGTAAGCGGCCGTCGCTTTCGTCGCTCCCTCGAGGAAGCGAGCCATGTTGCGGGAGAGCTCCTCGAAATCCGGGCCTGAGGATCGGGCCTGCTCTTCACCGTATGGCTTGTCCATAAGGCGATCTCCCTTTATCTCGCGCCATTGCCCAGGGGACGCAATTCGAGCATCTTAGCGTTCGATCCCCGTCCTGTGCAGTCATCTCTTAGGTTACCGACAATGCGTATCCAGTTCCCTATGGTTTCCCGCCCGCCGGCCCTTGTGCTGGCGCTGCTGGTTGCTGCTAACGTCTCAGCCTGCGCAGGCGGTTCCAACCCCGTGCGGGATGTCGCCTCCGCAGTGGGAGCCGGTCCCAAGACCGCGCCGACGCCGGATTTCGTTGCGCACTCGCGCCCGGGGAGCTTGGATTACATGCCCATCGGCACGGCCGAGGATGGGCGTCCCACTCCCGCCCGCTCCGCGGCCGAGGTGAAGGCGGCGGAGGCGGAGCTCGATGCCCTTCGCGCCCGCAACGAGGCGGCAGGGGCCGACGCGGCCCGCCTGGGGGGAACGCCCCCGCCCGAGCCGATCACGCTTCCGGTCAACAAGCCGCAGACACCGGCCCGTAAAGCGAATTCCAATACCAATCGCTGACATCTATACGGGGCCGATTATACCAGACTGATCCGACCCCGCCCGAGGACAAACCATGTCTAACTTTTACCGCATCAAGCGTCTGCCGCCTTATGTCTTCGAGCAGGTCAACCGCATCAAAGCCGCCGCCCGCGCCAATGGAGCGGACATCATCGATCTGGGCATGGGCAATCCCGACCTGCCGGCGCCGCAGCATGTGATCGACAAGCTGGTGGAGACGGTCGGCAAGCCGCGCACGGACCGATACTCGGCCTCAAAGGGCATTTCTGGCCTGCGTCGGGCACAAGCCGGCTATTACGAGCGCCGCTTCGGCGTGAAGCTCAACCCCGACACGCAGGTCGTGGCGACGCTGGGCTCGAAGGAGGGCTTCGCCAACATGGCGCAGGCCATCACGGAGCCGGGGGACGTGATTCTCGTGCCTAATCCGAGCTACCCGATCCATGCCTTCGGCTTCCTCATGGCGGGCGGCGTGATCCGCTCCGTTCCCGCCGAGCCGACGCCGGATTTCTTCGTGGCCGCCGAGCGCGCGGTGATGCACTCGATCCCGAAGCCCGTGGCGCTCGTGGTCTGCTATCCGTCGAACCCGACGGCTTATGTCGCCTCCCTCGATTTCTATCGCGACCTCGTCGCCTTCGCCAAGAAGCACGAGCTGATTCTGCTCTCGGACCTCGCCTATTCGGAGGTCTATTTCGACGAGAATAACCCGCCGCCGTCGATCCTGCAGGTTCCGGGAGCGATCGATGTGGCCGTGGAATTCACCTCCATGTCGAAGACCTTCTCCATGGCGGGCTGGCGCATGGGCTTCGCGGTCGGCAACGAGCGCCTTCTCGCCGCGCTCGCCCGAGTGAAATCCTATCTCGATTACGGCGCCTTCACGCCGATTCAGGTGGCGGCGACGGCAGCCCTCAACGGCCCCGATGATTGCATTCGCGAGATGCGCGCCACCTACAAGCGTCGCCGTGACGTGATGGTCGACGCCTTCGAAAAGGCGGGCTGGTCCGTTCCGGCTCCCAGCGCCTCCATGTTCGCGTGGGTCGAGATCCCTGAGAAATTCCGCGCCATGGGAAGCCTCGAATTCTCCAAGCTCCTGGTGGAAAAGGCCGATGTGGCCGTCGCCCCGGGGATCGGCTTCGGCGAGCACGGAGACGATTATGTCCGGATCGCCATCGTGGAGAACGAGCAGCGCATCCGTCAGGCCGCGCGAAACATCCGCAAGTTCTTCGACAATGCGGACCAGATCCTGCACAACGTGGTCCCGATGGCGCGCAGGGGGTAGGCAATGACGGGAGGCAGGGGGCAGAGGGGCATCGGATTCCTAATCGCCTTCGCCGGATCCATCGTCGCGTCAAGTTCTGCTGCGTATGCCGATGAAGTTGCCTCCGTGCAGCCTCCCAGGAGCTTCGAAGTACGCTCTCCTAATGGACAATGCATTGCCTACGCTGATGCTGCTGCCTCCCGCATCACCGGATCGCGCCTGGGTGACAAGGGTGCTGAGAAACTCTGGGTCATCCCCGAGCATCAGCAGGTTATCTACGTTGCTGACGATTGCCAGAGCGTGATGGCTCTTTATCGAGGAGGGGGCAGCATCATATGGCAGGAGCATTCACCCTCTACCGTTGTCCTGTTCTTTTTCCGTTCAGGAAGATTGCTTAAGCGCTTCACCCTTGGAGAGCTCTACCCCGATATAGATGCTCTTCCTCAGAGCGTATCCCATACACGCTGGTTGCCCTGGAGGATAGAGGATGCTCCTGTCGCCGGATGGGAAGGAGGGAAATGGTTCATCCGTACCGTCGATGGCCGCAAGATCCTGTTCGACCCCGCCACAGGTGGGAAGATCAACTGATCTTTTGAGATTTCGTTCCTTGCGAGGCGTGTCGGTCATGCCGACAACATCGAATTCGATTGAGCAAACTCTCCCAAGGCTCAGCTTGGTCTTTGCACTGTACTTTGGCGCTGCTGTCGCCTTTGGGACCTTGCTTACGCCGACGAGTGGTTGCCGCTTCCAGCAGACTACGAGGTCCGCTCTTCAAACGGGGAATGCCTTGCACGTGCAGATGTCGCTCGGTCACGGATCGCGGGATTCGGGGCTGTCGATCAGGACAGGAAAGAGCTTTGGGTCATCCCCGAGTACCATCAATTCATCAAACTCGGGGATGATTGCCGCAGTGCGATGGCTCTCTATGAGGGCGAAAGCTTGCTGTGGCCCCAGGACAGGCACTCCACCACAGTGGTCCTATCCTCTTTTCATTCAGGGGAGTTGGTTCGGCGAGTGACGCTTGGAGAACTCTATTCCGATGTGGACCTGCTTCCCGAGACCGTATCCCATTATGACTGGGTTGAGGAAACAGGCTGGAAGGACGGAAAGTGGTTTATCCATACGGTCGATCTTCGGACGATCCTATTCGATCCCATCTCAGGGGAAGGTGCCGTCTACCGTAACTGGACCAAATTGTACCCGATCTCGCCCCATTGGCTGGATCTCAAGCGCTTGATACTGATAGTCAAGAGCTTCTAGGCGACGTCCAGCCGAGCACGCATCAAGCGCACTTCGCCGTTACCAAATCCTCACCGGCTAGGCCTAGTTCGGGTGAGCATTATCCGGGGAAAAGGCTGAAATGGCTTAGACTGTGCAGGGCGGTCGTCAGCTCCCAGGCGTAGACAGACACAAGGCGTCGCCGTAAAAGAGCGCGGCCATTATCACTCAATGATCCTTCCAAGGAGGCCGGGCGTGTCGCCTAAACCCCTTCGGATCGGCATCGCAGGCCTCGGTACGGTCGGCGCGTCGGTCATCCGCATCCTCGAACGCCGAAACGCGACAGTGACCCAGAGGGGTGGAAGGCCTGTCGAGGTCGTGGCCGTTTCGGCCCGCGACCGGTCGAAGGATCGCGGCGTCGACCTCTCCCGGTTCATGTGGTTCGACAACCCCGTGGACCTCGCCGGCTCGGCCGATGTGGAATGTGTCGTCGAACTGGTCGGCGGCGCCGACGGGCCGGCTCTGGAGGTCGTGCGGACGGCTCTGTCGCAGGGAAAGCACGTGGTTACCGCCAACAAGGCGCTGCTGGCCAAGCACGGCCTTGCTCTTGCGACGCTCGCCGAGGCTCACGGCGGATCGATCGCCTTCGAGGCATCGGTCGCCGGCGGTATTCCGATCATCAAGACGCTGCGGGAGGCTCTGCCGGGCAACCGGGTCGAGCGCCTGTACGGCATTCTCAACGGAACCTGCAACTATATCCTTTCTCGCATGGAGCTGGAGGGGCTGACGTTTCAGGAATGCCTGAAGGACGCTCAGCGCCTCGGTTATGCGGAGGCCGATCCGACCTTCGACGTTGAAGGGTTCGATACCGCCCACAAGCTCGCGATTCTCACGAGTCTCGCCTTCGGGACGGAGATCGACGCCGAAGCCATCTACGTGGAGGGAATTTCGTCGATCACTCCGCTGGACCTCTCCATGGCGAAGGAGCTCGGTTTCCGCATCAAACTGCTCGGCGTCGCCGAGCGCACGGACACGGGAATTGAGCAGCGCGTGCATCCGACGATGGTCTCCCGGAGCTCGTCCATTGCGCAGGTGATGGGGGTCACCAACGCGGTGACCATCGATGCGGACGCCGTGCGCGAGCTGACGCTGATCGGACCCGGTGCGGGAGGCGACGCCACCGCTTCGGCGGTGGTGGCCGATATTGCCGACGTGGCCGCCGGCCTGGTTCAGCCCTTGTTCGGCAGACCCGTCGAGCAGCTGGAGAAGGCGGTCCGGGCCCCTATGCAGCGCCACGAGGGCGGCTATTACATCCGCCTGACGGTTCATGACCGGCCGGGCGTTGCCGCCGGTGTCGCCACCCGCATGGCCGAGGCGGACATCTCGCTCGAGAGCATTCTGCAGAAACGCTCCGAGCTGGCCGCCACGAAGGATCCGCACGGCCGCTCCGGGGCGCCGGTTTCCCTCGTCCTCATCACCTATGCGGCGACGGAAGCATCCATCCGTTCCGCTCTGGAGAAGATCTCGGGGGATGGTCTTATCGCCGAGCCGCCCCAAGTCATTCGCATCGAACGCGATTAATCATCGGGCGGGCGGAAACGCCCACCGGTCACCGTTAAAAGGGAGACGACACGTCCATGTCGCAAGGCATTACCGTCCAACCGGGGCAACTCATCGAGCGCATCCTGACCATGGAGCTCGTCCGCGTCACCGAGCGCGCGGCCGTGGCTTCGGCCCGGCTGCGCGGTCGTGGCAACGAAAAGGCGGCGGACCAAGCCGCCGTCGACGCCATGCGCCGTGAGCTCAACAAGCTCCCCATCGACGGCACCGTGGTGATCGGCGAGGGCGAGCGCGACGAAGCGCCGATGCTCTTCATCGGCGAGAAGGTCGGCAACAAGAACGGACCGAAGGTGGATATCGCCGTCGATCCGCTGGAGGGCACGACCCTCTGCGCCAAGGACATGCCCGGCTCCATCGCCGTCATGGCCATGGCGGAGGCGGGCACGCTCCTGGCCGCCCCCGACGTCTACATGCACAAGATCGCAGTCGGCCCGGGCTATCCGACCGGCGTCGTCGATCTCGATGCCTCGCCCGAGGACAACATTCATGCCCTCGCCAAGGCGAAGGGCGTGAAGCCGAACGAGATCAACTGCCTCGTGCTCGACCGGCCGCGCCATGCCGAGCTGATCGCCGCCATCCGCAAGACGGGCGCAGGCGTTCGCCTGATCACCGACGGCGACGTGGCGGGCGTGATCTTCACGACCAAGCCGGGCGATACGGGCATCGACATGTATCTCGGCATCGGTGCCGCGCCCGAGGGCGTGCTCGCGGCGGGCGCGCTGCGCTGCATCGGCGGCCAGATGCAGGGCCGCCTGATCCTCGACACCGAGGAAAAGCGCTCCCGCGCCTTCCAGATGGGCGTCACCGACCCCAACAGGAAGTATGACATGACGGATCTGGCCCGCGGCGACGTGATCGTGGCCGCTACCGGCGTGACCGACGGCGCGCTGCTCAAGGGCGTTCATTTCGGCAAGGAAGTGATCACGACGGAGACGGTGGTCTACCGCTCCGCGACGGGCACCGTGCGCCGCATCCACGGCGAGCACCGCGAATTGTCGAAATTCCACTTGGATTAAGTCCTCGCGGCGACGCAGGACATTGCTTCTTCGTCATGGCCGGGCTCGTCCCGGCCATCCACGTTTGAATGACACCGCTCGGGGTGCGGGCGACCGCGAGACGTGCGATCATGACGGGAGACTGGGGAAGCAGCATGATTCAAATTCGTCCTATCGCGCCTGAGGACAGGCAGGCCTGGGAGCCGCTCTGGCAGGGCTACCTGACCTTTTACAAGGCCACCGTTCCTGCCGAGGTGACGGAGACCACGTGGCGGCGGCTCAACGATCCCGCCGAGCCCATGCACGGGCTCGCCGCCGTTCTCGACGGAAGGATGCTCGGGATCGTGCATTACCTCTATCATCGCTCCACCTGGACGATCGGCAATTACTGCTATCTGCAGGATCTTTTCACCGCCGAGGAGGTGCGCGGCCGCGGCATCGGGCGGGCCCTGATCGAGGCCGTCTATGAACGGGCGAGGGCCGAAGGGGCGAGCCGGGTCTACTGGCTGACGCACGAGACTAACACGGACGCCCAAGCCCTCTACGACAAGGTGGCCTCCCGCAGCGGGTTCATCCAATACCGAAAGGTGATTTAACCACATTTCACGGGTAATACTCAGAGCGTGACCGAATCATCGCCTATTTCCCTGCCGAAGCCTTTTCTGGGCGTGACGCAATCCGCCCTGGGACGGACCTGGATCGAGCGCTGCAGCGCCGCCCAGAGCGCGATCGCCCTTGCCATTGCCCAGACCCACGGAGTCCCGGATATCCTGGCGCGGGTGCTCGCCGGCCGCGGCGTGGGCATTCACGAGACGGAAGGCTTTCTGAACCCGCGCCTGCGCGATCTGATGCCCGATCCCCATGTGCTCACCGGCATGGAAGCCGCCGCCAACCGGCTCGCGGATGCCATCACGCGGGCGGAAAAGGTCGCCATTTTCGGCGATTACGATGTCGACGGCGCCTGCAGCGCAGCGCTCCTGGCCGAATTCCTTCGTGCCTGCGGCATCTCCTATGCCATCCATATCCCGGACCGGATCACGGAAGGATACGGCCCGAATGTTGATGCCATCCGGGGCCTGAAGGAGCAGGGGGCGGATATCCTCGTTACGGTCGATTGCGGCACGGCCAGCATCGAGCCGCTCGCCGAGGCGATGCGCCTCGGCCTCGATCCTGTCGTGCTCGATCACCACCAGGCGCCCGAGCAGCTGCCCGAGGCGCTCGCGATCGTGAACCCGAACCGCCATGACGATCTCTCCGGTCTCGGACATCTTTGCGCGGCAGGCGTGGTGTTCCTGTTCCTCGTCGCGCTCAACCGCGTCCTGCGCGAACGCGGATTCTTCCGGAACCGGCCGGAACCGGACCTCATTGGCAGCCTCGATATCGTGGCGCTTGCCACCGTGGCCGACGTGGTGCCGCTGACCGGGCTCAACCGCGCCTTCGTGCGCCAGGGCCTTGCGATCATGCGCAGCCGCCGCCGGGTGGGCCTCGCCGCGCTCCTGGACACGGCAGGGCTCGCGGGAGCGCCGGAATGCTGGCATTTGGGCTATCTCGTCGGGCCACGGATCAACGCGGGCGGACGCATCGGCGATGCGGCGCTCGGATCCCGGCTCCTGCTGACGGAGGATCCGGTGCAGGCCGGCCAGATTGCTGGGGAACTCGACCGTCTGAACCGGGAACGCCAGGCCATCGAGGTCGTCGCGGTCCAGGAAGCCGAGGCTCAGGCCATGCTGGCGCTCGAAAAGGCCCCTGATCAGGCGGTGCTCCTGACGGCCTCGGCCGAATGGCATCCGGGTGTCGTCGGTCTCATTTCGGCACGCACCAAAGAGCGTTTCCGCCGCCCCGCCTTCGCCTTCACGCTCAACCCCGACGGAATGGCCACGGGGTCGGGCCGCTCCGTCCCGGGCGTGGATCTGGGGCATGCCGTCCGTGCGGCGGTGGATGCCGGAATCGCCATCAAGGGCGGGGGGCACACGATGGCGGCAGGTGTCACGATTCGCGCTGCCGAGCTTGACCGTTTCCTGGCCTTCGTGACGGACAAGCTCAACGAGCCCGTCAGCACCATGCGCCTGAACGATCATTTTCCCGTCGACGCCACGTTGACCGCTGCGGGTGCGCAGCCGTCGCTTGTAACGGCGCTGGAGCGGGCAGGGCCGTTTGGTTCGGGGCAACCGGAGCCGATGTTCGTTTTTCCACAGCATCGCGTCTTCGAGGTGCGAGAAGTCGGGAGCGGCGGGCATATGCGTGTGAAACTGCGTGGGGGCGACGGCAGCTTCATCGGGGGGATCGCCTTCCGCGCCGCGGGCCAGCCGCTTGGAAACGCGCTGTCGGCTGCCATCGGAAGCCCGCTGCATGTGGCGGGTACGCTCTCCATTGACCGGTGGGGCGGACACGAAAAGGCCGAGCTGCGCATTATGGATGCGGCAAGGCCTGAATAATTCGAAACTGACGCTTGCGGTACGTCACGAACCCATCTATATGTCCGCCCACTTCGGAGGCGATGCCCTCCGAAACACAGCGCGCCCTTCGTCTATCGGTTAGGACATCTGCCTTTCACGCAGGAAAGAGGGGTTCGACTCCCCTAGGGCGCGCCACTCTTCTTCTTCCCTCAGAATGCGGTGTCACTGAGCCATCGAAGGCTTTTGCCTTCAGGCCGGGTTGCCCTTGACCTTCGTCACCATTTCCCAATTGTTGCCTGCTGCGATCAGACAGGCTTTGCCGTCCGGCATGGTCATGACCATCGTCCATGTGCCGGCCTGTGAGGCGAAGACCTCCAGCACCTGGTTGGGCTGAGCAAGGCCAATGCCGACAGGATCCTCCTTGTATTGATCGGAAAGCAGCTTCACGAGCTCGCTTCTGGGCCCGCAGGAGGTCTGGGCTTGCGCAGAGACGGCGGAGCCGACGAGAAGGGAGCAGCCGAGAATGGACATAGTGGCGAGGGATCGGTGGATCATGACACGTCCTAAGCGGTTTTCCCGCATGACCCTTGGTATGTTCTTCAACGCGCAAGTCTTCTAAAAAGCTCCATGCCCCCAATCGCAGCAAATTGTGCTGCATAACGGGCATCTTCACCAGGATTCCGGTGTCCAAGCGAGGCCCTCTCCCGCTAGAGTGAACCTGCCGAAGTTAAAGGCGTTTTCCCGCTACCTCCTTTTTTCGAGCGTTCCGCCATGCCTCGCTTCTTCTTCAACATCCGAGACGGTTACGATGTCGACGAGGACGACGAGGGGGTCGAACTGCCGGACCTGGAGGCGGCCCGCGCCGAAGCCATCGCCACGGTGGAAGAACTGCGCGAGGAGCTGAGCGATGCGGGCAATATCGAACTCGAGATCGTGGATGAGACGGGACGCCGCCTGTTGACGGTTCCGTTCTTCCGCGGCGGGCGCAGCGGCAAGCGCCGCTAGATCATACTTCGGCGAAGTCGATCCGGTTCGCCGCCGAAAGTGCGAAGGCAAGGACCAGAGCTGATCCCAGGCAAAGGGAAACAGCACTCGCCACCTTGCAATAAAGAAGCCCGGCATCTGCCGGGCTTTGCTGTCGTTCCATTCGTGCGAGCGCTTTTCAGCACTCGGTCGTCTTTTTCGTGGTGGTGTCGCCGAATTCGTTGGTCTTCTGCTTCGTCTCGGTCGTGCAACCCACGCCGGAGCCAGTCGTGACGGTCGTGGAGGACGTGGTGCTCGGCTCGCGCTTCTGCTCGATCGTCGTCTTGCTGCCGAGGACCCCTTCCTCCTTCTTGATCGTGGTCGTGGTGTCCTGAGCGAAGGCAGCCGTGCTGAGCAAGGACGCGGCAAGGACGATAGCCAGTCTTTTCATGGTGAGAACTCCTGTTGAAAGCCGTGCCGTGTGAACGCCTTATCCGTAAGGCGGTTCCTGCAAAGGTCGGAGGAGCTTCACTGGGAGCGCAGATCCTTCCATGCGCTCGCGAACGCGCGCGCATTGCGGGCGATGTCCTCGACGGTCATGGCGGGCGTGAAGAGCGCGGAACCCAGGCCAAAGCCGTTCGCGCCTGCATCCACATAGGATTTCATCGTGTCGGGCTTGATGCCGCCCACGGGCAGCACGATCGTGTCCTTCGGCAGGACGGCCCGCCACGCTTTGACGATGGCCGGGGGAATGCCTTCAGCGGGAAAGATCTTGATCGCGTCCGCTCCCGCCTTGAGGGCTGCGAAAGCCTCCGTCGGGGTGGCGACGCCGGGCGTGCAGAGCATGCGGTGCTCCTTGGCGCGACGGATCACGTCGGGATCCCCGTGAGGCATGACGATGAGCTTGCCGCCTACATCGCGGATGCCGTCGACCTGTTCCTGATCCAGAACCGTTCCTCCGCCGACGAGAACGTCGCCGGGCATGGATTTGGCTAGAATTTCGATGCTGCGGAATGGATCGGGCGAGTTCAGGGGCACCTCGATGATGCGAAAACCCGCTTCGACAAGGGCCATTCCGACAGCTTCGGCGGCATCAGGCCGCAATCCGCGCAGGATCGCCACCAGGGGAAGATCGGCGAGATAGTCCCGCAACACGACAGCACCTCTTCATGATGATTGGGGCAGGTTCTCGATCTTAACGCGGAAGCGGCGGGAGTTTTCCAGCGTCTTCTTGGCTCTTGCGTGCCGAGTTCACAATCGTCGCGCCCTGTGAACGGCCTCTCAGTTCCTGGACAGAACGTCGGCAAAGGCGTGGCCGCTCTGGGGGCCTTGGCCCGCGAGGCTCTGGTCGGAGGGCCGCTTTTTCGGCTGGATGTCGCAGGAGGCCTCGGATGCCGCACGGGGCAGCGCATCGGCGATATAGCGCACGACGCTGCCGAGCGTATCCTGGCCGTTGATCCGGTGTTCGATGAACCACCGCTCGAGGTCCAGGCCCGCATAGAGCTGCTCGACCCGCGAGAAGAACCGCATGAGCGTCCCGGAGTCGAAGCGGAGGTCCCGGGTCAGCGACATGTCCATGTCGACCTGAGGAGTGCCGCCTTCACTGACGGATTTGCAGATGTCGGCAATTTCACGCGCAACGTTCGCCTCCAACCGGTGAGACATGATGGATTCCTCAGGGCGGCTTACGTAGTGTCGGAGGAGAACGATATCCCGCATCGGGTCGCTACAACATAGCGCGTACATTGAATCGATGCATATTACGTTTGGGAGTTTGCAAAATCCCGTCATGGCCGCCGGAATTCGCTGAGCACCTGTCCGCCGGCCGGATCATGAAATCCGAAATGGACGAGCCGACATCAGGACGGATTGCGCCGCAGGCATTGCTGGGCCAGGCGGGATACGCGGGTCCTGTCATCCTCCGTCGTGGCGCCGCTGAGAACCTTCCGCCACAAGTCGCTTTCGCGCAGCCGGTCGGCCGTGCAGGAGCAGACGGAGCTGCACGTGGCCGGCTGGACATTCTGCGCGACGCAGGTTGCCACGCAATCGTTCATGAAGGGCTTCGCTTCTGCCCTAGGATTGGGGCCGGTGATCTGCAGCACGCCGTAGAGAAGCGCGAGCAGGACCACTTGGTGAAGGAGATAGATCGGCAGGCTCTTGCGTCCCGCCCAGACGAGGGAACGGGACAGCGGATCTCGTGCGCGCCAGCGCGCCAGGCGCAGGGTGCCGGCGCGCGGCAGGAGAAGGCTGCCGAGCGCGATCCCGATCAGAACCATGCCGAACCATGGAAAGATGGGCACGTAGTCGTTAGTCACCGGGTCCGAGGCGCCGAGTCCCAGCCAATCCAGGAAGGGTGCGTCGAGAGCGGGGCTCGTGAAAAGCGACGGCGCGGCGAGGCAGAATGCGGCGGCGACTAACGTAAGGGCAGGATGCAGCCGCAGGAAGGGAAGGGCCAGTACGCTCGAAACCGCGATGCAGTGGAGAATGCCGAAGAAGATGTAGCTTTCGGGAAAGGCGAAAAAGGTGACGAGGGTGACGGCCAAAGCCGCGCCTCCGACCTTCAGGAGGCGCCTGAGGAAGGCCCATCGGCGGAAGCCCTGCAGGTGGGCCAGGGTCAGTCCCACACCGGCCAGGAGCAGAAAGGACCCGGCGATGCCCCGCGCGAACCATCGCCATGCCGGAACCTGAAGAATGTTCGTCTCAATGAGCCGGAGGAAACTCAGATCCCAGCTGAAGTGATAGACGATCATCGCGAGGATCGCGACGCCACGGGCCACGTCGATGGCATCCCACCGCTGGAGCGCGGCGATGGGCGGATATCCCGCCGATGCGCCGGCTGGGGCGCGTCTCCAGGTGGTTCCGGCGTGGGATAGATCGTCGGTCACGGGATGCTGATCCTGTTGTTGAAGAATGCTTCTATCCCCATCTTCGGGGCATATATCAGTGACATGACCGAGAACATCGCCGCGTCAATCTCCGAATTGCAGGACATGATCCATGAGGCCCGGGTCGTCGTCGGATTCACCGGGGCGGGCATCTCGACGGAAAGCGGCATTCCCGATTTTCGCTCGCCCGGCAGCCCCTGGATGCGCAACAAGCCGATTCCCTTCGAGCTCTTTCTCAAAAGCGTCGAAGCGCGGCGCGAGGCCTGGCGCCGGAAGTTCGTCATGGACGACCTCTATCACGGCGCACTGCCCAGCCAGGGACATCTCGGCATCACCGCCCTCGTCGCGTCGGGGCACATGCCTGCGGTGATCACGCAGAACATCGACGGGCTTCATCAGGCCTCGGGCCTTTCGGAAGAGCAGGTCGTCGAACTTCACGGTAACGGAACCTATGCCAAATGCCTCTCCTGCGGGCGGCGCCATGAACTCGCTTGGATCAGAAGTCATTTCGAGGCGAGCGGGGATCCGCCCGCCTGCATCCATTGCGGGGGCGTTCTGAAATCCGCCACGATCTCCTTCGGCCAGGCCATGCCGGAAGAAGCGATGCGCAAGGCCCAGAAGCTCATGGCGCGCTGTGATCTCTGCCTGGTGGTCGGGTCGTCCCTTGTGGTCTACCCGGCCGCCGCCTTTCCGGCCTTCGCCAAGGAGAACGGAGCGCAACTCGTGATCGTCAATCGGGAGCCGACCCCGCTCGACGGCATGGCAGATCTCGTGGTCCATGCAGAAATCGGATCTGTGCTGTCGGTATTTCTTTCGTAATTTCAACGCTCTCGCCGTGTGCTCAAAAAATCATCGCATTTTGAGGCGCGTTTCCGGCTTCCCCTGATTCAGGACGATGTTATCCTCTTTTTAAGAATCGGGTTTTTTGATTCGAGTTCGGGTTTATTCATGACTAGCGATTTCGGCTCTAACTCCTTCAATCTTCGAGAGGAAAACTCCTCTTTCGATCAAGGTCGCCGCGAGGTCGCCCAGGCCCCAGCGGAGGAGAACTCTCTCGAACTCATTCATGTGAGCGGCCGGATCAAGTGGTTCGACGTCGCCAAGGGCTTCGGCTTCATCGTGCCCGACAACGGCATGCCCGATGTTCTCCTGCACGTGACATGTTTGCGCCGGGACGGTTACCAAGCCGCCAACGAGGGCGCCCGGATCGTGGTGGAGGCCGTCCAGCGGCCCCGCGGACTGCAGGCCTTCCGCATCCTCTCGCTCGACGAATCGACGGCCTTGCATCCGTCCGAGCTTCCGTTGCCGCGTACCCATGTTCAGGTGGTGCCGACGAGCGGCCTCGAACCGGCCGTCGTGAAATGGTTCAACCGCCTGCGCGGCTTCGGCTTCCTGACTCAGGGAGAGGGCAAGCCCGACATTTTCGTGCACATGGAAACGCTCCGTCGCTACGGCATTGCCGAGCTGAAGCCGGGCGAGCGGGTCTTCGTGCGCTTCGGCGACGGTTCGAAGGGCCTCATGGCCGCCGAGGTTCGCCTGGCTGAAATGTCCTTGCCGCACTCCCACTGACAGGTTGCGTTCGTGTTCCAGCGCCTCCGCCCGGTCCTTCCGGCCCTCGCTCTTGTGATCGCTTCGGCAGGGGCGGTCTATGCCCAGGCTTTGGAGGCGCTGTCGATCACGACCGACGGCGGGCAGAAGCACAGCTTCCAGGTCGAGGTTGCCCGCAACGATGCGGATCGCGCGCAGGGGCTGATGTTCCGTCGCTCCATGGCGCCCGACCGGGGCATGCTGTTCGATTTCGGGCGGGTCGAGCCGGTCTCCATGTGGATGCAAAACACCTACCTGCCGCTGGACATGCTGTTCATCCGTCAGGACGGCACGATTGCTCGCGTTGCGGCCAATACGGAGCCTCTATCAACCCGCACCATTTCCTCGGGCGAGCCTGTTCTCTCTGTCCTTGAGTTGAATGCGGGCACGGCGGCGCGACTGGGCATCAAGCCGGGCGACAGGGTGGAGCATCCGCTCTTCAGGCGATAGGGCAGGCGATCTCTGACTTTTCCCGCACTTCGGTAGAGCATTTTCGGCGAATTCCTCTTGTGTGGAAGCAGCTGGCAATGGGTTCCCAGCCAGAACTGAAGCGCAGCCCTCGAAGGGTGGTCGCAAACACGCCCTGTCCGGCTTGGTCTCGGCCGCAACCATGATTCGACCTGTTGAGGTCCGCTTGCCCGGGCATTTTGCCCATCCGTCCTCATCCGGGGCGTTTCTGAACAGGTGTCTGGGGCGGCAATCCAGGGCTGGGGCTCATACTCTGTTATTGCTCTGGGGTCTGCAACCTTGGGGCTTGCCTAGGGGTTCTCAAATCGATAGAGAAACCAAGCTGTTGAGAAACTCGGGGTGTAGCGCAGTCTGGTAGCGCATCTGCTTTGGGAGCAGAGGGTCGCGGGTTCAAATCCTGCCGCCCCGACCATCTCACCGGCCCACGTCTTGGAGAGAGTGCGAAAGACCAATGCCTGCTCGGATTTACAAACCCGCCAAATCCGCAACGCAGTCCGGCTTGGCCCGGACCAAGCAATGGTTGCTCGTCTTTGAGCAGGACAAACCCCGCGAGATCGAGCCCCTCATGGGCTGGACCAGCTCGGGCGATACCCGCCAGCAGCTCCGCCTGTGGTTCGACACCAAGGAAGAGGCCATGGCCTATGCCGAGCGCGAAGGCATCGCCTATCGGGTCGAGGAGCCGCACGAGGTCAAGCGCCGGACGATGGCCTATTCCGATAATTTCAAGTTCAATCGCGTCGGCCCCTGGACTCACTAAGGTCCAGTCCCCGGCTCGATGGCCCCTTAGCTCAGCTGGATAGAGCAACTGCCTTCTAAGCAGTAGGTCGCAGGTTCGAGCCCTGCAGGGGTCGCCATTTCGCGTCATCGGCGGCCGCACCGCCGCCCAGAGCCGCTTTCTCTTCAACGTTGATCTCATCTAGCCAGCTGCCGCTGCGGGTGTCGTAGCGACTTCCTTTGGCCGAGAGCGGCTCTACCGCGGGGTCGACTCCGCTGCGGCAGGCTCCGCCTGCGCCGCATTCGCCTCTGTCGAAGCGAGGGGCGCGCTCTTCAGGGTCTGCTCCCGCGCGAAGATGAACAACCCTGCGCCGACGACGATGGCGATGCCGACGAGCGCCATGGCGTCGGGCCATTCATCGAAGAAGAGGGCTCCGATGAGGAGCGCCCAGAGGATCTGGCTGTACTGCGCCGCTCCAAGACGGTCGGCGGGCGCATAGGTGGTCGCGATGACGAAGAGGGCCTGAGCCACGAAGGCCGTGGCGGCGAAAGCGATCAGGAGGCCCCATTGGGGCAGGGTCGGCCACGCGAAGCCCGGAATCATCAGGACGCCGGCGATCGCAGCCGTCCCGAGGAACACGCTTCCGATCAGGGTGTAGCGCTTTTCCGTGGTGCCGATCATCCGCCCCATGATCACGCCGCCGGCTGAGCAGAGCGCGGCCGCGATGGCGATCACGTGCCCCGGCAGGACTTCCCGGAAGCCCGGGCGGACGATCACGAGCACGCCGATAAAGGCTGCGCAGACGGCAAGACCGCGCCGCCACCTGACCGTCTCCTTCAGAATGACAATGGAAAGGACCGTCACGAGGCTCGGCATCAGGAACAGAAGCGCGAAGGCCTCCGCGAAAGGAAGCCTCGTGAAGGCCATGACGCTGAGGGGTGTCGTCACCGAGATGAAGAAGACCCGCAGCGCCATCAGCCACGGGCTCTTCCAGCGCACGAGATCGGTCAGCCTGTCGCCCGGCTTCATGAAGGCCGGCGAGAGCAGGAGGGGAATGAGATAGCCGAAAAACGTCACCTCGAAGGGATCGAGGCCATGGCCGATGGCCTTCACCACCGCATCGCCCCAGGCGAAGACGGCAAAGGCAAGGAATGCAAGGACGATGCCTTTGACCATGGGGAAAATGCTTCAAGAGGAGGGACTGCTCGCGCGCAGTCCCCTGATGACACGGACGATCGATAGGTGAGTTCTAGCGCGCTGCCAAGCGCGGGCGCCGCCGCTCCACCACAATGACCTTGGCGCCTTCGCCGCGATCGAGAATGCGGTCGGCGACAGCGGGACGCTCTGGCTGACGGGTTTGAGCCGAGAGCTTGAGAACCATGGGCCGAACCTCGTCCTCCGCCATGCCCATGAGCTGGGAGGCGATCTCGACTTGCCAATCGACGTTGTCGGTCAGTCCCTGGGCGGCGGCGATCGCCTCCTCCAGGGATGGGGGTTCAATGCGCGTGACCCGCCGGCCATAGCGGTTCGGTGTTTTCTTCGTTCCAAGCATTCCGCTTCTCCTGGGCTCCCCTTAGCGTATGGACCCGCCGTTCGCACAATGCGCTCGGGTGACGGCAGGGATGCGCCTGACGCAGACTTCGCGACGAGCCGGGACGACGCGGCTGGAAAGAGGCGCGAAATCATGCTTCCACAGAACGCGGTGGGGCGGCCGGTGTTTCGCGCCGAAGCAGAGGAAAGGTCACAATGGTGTTCACAGCCAAAATTCTCCTTCTCGGATCGGGTGAACTCGGCAAGGAGTTCGTGATCTCGGTCAAGCGCTATGGCTGCCACGTGATCGCCTGCGATTCCTATGCCCATGCTCCGGCCATGCAGGTCGCTGACGAGGCCGAGGTGTTCTCGATGCTCGATGCGGACGCCCTGAGAAGCGCCATCGAGAAGCACCGGCCCGACTTCATCGTGCCGGAGATCGAGGCGATCCGCACCGAGGTGCTTCAGGAGTTCGCGGACAAGGGCTTCACGGTCGTGCCCTCCGCCCGCGCGGCCTCCCTCACCATGAACCGGGACCGCATCCGCGAGCTGGCGGCGACGGAGCTCGGTCTTCGCACGTCCAAGTATCGCTACGCGGAAAGCCTGGACGAGGTGAGGGCAGCCGTGGAGCACACGGGGCTTCCCTGCGTGATCAAGCCGGTCATGTCCTCGTCCGGGAAGGGCCAGAGCACGGTGCGGACTGCCGACGAGCTTGAACGGGCCTGGAACGATGCCGTCGCCAATATGCGTGGCGATCGCAGGAAGGTGATCGTGGAGGAGTTCATCGCCTTCGAGTACGAGATCACGCTCCTCACGATCCGGACACGCGAAGGCGTATGCTACTGCGCACCCATCGGGCACCGACAGGAGCGGGGAGACTATCAGGAATCCTGGCAGCCCACGCCGATGACCGACCGGCTCCTCAGCGAAGCGCAGAACATGGCCCGCAAGGTCGTCGACAATCTCGGCGGCTACGGGATTTTCGGGGTGGAGTTTTTCGTCACCCGCGATGAAGTCATTTTCTCCGAGCTGTCGCCTCGACCGCACGATACGGGACTGGTGACGCTGCTGTCGCAAAACCTCTCCGAATTCGATCTCCATGCCCGCGCGATCCTCGGTCTCCCGATCCCGCACATCCGTTTGCGGGGCCCAACCGCCTCCGCCGTGGTCCTCGCCGATCGCGAGGCGGAGCGCTTCACCGTCGAGGGATTGGGGGAGGCTCTGGCCTTGGGCTCCGACGAGAGTGAGGTCGAGGTCCGCATCTTCGGCAAGCCGACGACACGGCCATATCGTCGCATGGCGGTGGCTCTCGCATCCGGAGGCACGGTCGAGGAGGCGAGAGCCACCGCCTGCGAGGCGGCGACGAAGATCCGGATCAGATACGAGGAATAAGAGGCTTCAGGCAGGACGGGATTCCCGGTCGAGAACCTCGGTCGTGCGGCGATAGAATTCCTCGGCCTTCTCCCGCGTCTGCGCGATGCAGAGCACGCCGAGCTTGCCGAATTCGGAGAGAGCGCCGATCAGGTGGAACATCACGCCCTGCTGGCTGGCGCCATCGAAATGAAGGCCGTTCAGGGCTGCGATGTCGATGAGGTCGGCGGGCAGAAGTCCGCGATACGCATCCGATTGCACGTTGTCGGAGGCGTAATAGCAGCGCGTCTGCCCGGAAGGTGTGAGGAAGGTGCCGGTTTCGGGGTCGTATCGCCCCTCGGTGAGGAATTCCAGCATGAGGAACGGGTGGGTGGTGCCGCCGCGGCGCAGATTGATCTCGATGGCGTAATGGCGCCACGCGTCGCCTTCCTTCACGGAGAGGAAATCGATGGCGAAGCGTCCGAGAACGCCCTTGGCCGCGAGAGCGCGGGCTACCTTTCTGCCGCTCTCCTGAATCTGGAGCCTGTAGTGCTCGTCCGCCGGAAACAGGCAGCCGAGAAAAACCTGTCCGCTTTCGCCGCCGAGAACCTGATCATGGGTGGAGACCGCTTCCAGCTGGCCTAGGGGATCGACGCGGAACTGCGCGGACGGCGAGCGCTTGAGGTCGCCTTCCACGAATTCCTCGACGATTCCCCCCATGCTCGAGAGCTTTTCCGCGAAGATCTCCCAGGTCATGTCCTTCGCCTCGAAGGCGAGTTGCGACAACTGGTTCTCGACCCAGCTCCTCAGGTCTGTGCCGTCGGGGGCGCCCTCATAGGAGAAAAGAGCGTTTCCTTCTCCGGAAAAACCTTCCTCGAGTTTGACGACGGCTCGCCTGATCCCGGGTCTGCGCGTCCTGAGCTCCACCAGGGCTTCGGTGATCTGGTCCACGCCGTGGAGATCTTCGAAGCCCTCCGGCATGTCGATTCCCGCCTCGCGGAAGATCTTGCGCGAGCCGCTCTTCGAGCCCCAATGCAACAGATCCGGATCGCAGCCGTAGATCGGCAGGTTCAGCCCGAGCGCGAGACTCCGTTCCTGTTTCGTCACGTTGAAGCAGATCATGTATGCGGAATCCGGATCGGGAATCGACGCGCGGATCCGGTCGAGAAGGCGAGGGCGCTCCAGAATCTTCGCCGTCAGAGGCGTGGAGGATCCGTCATGGCACGAGAAGAGGGTGAGGCGGCTGCGCGCATGCTGCGCCGGGATGCCGGGCAGCAGGTGCAGATAATAGTCGATGATGGATTCCGGGATCGGATAGCTGGAAACGTAGATGACGCGAGTGCGCGGCATCCGGAGCAGCATGAGGTAGCACAGCATCCGCTCCTCATAATGATGGGCGCCCGAGATGCCGGCGAGCACCTCCGAGTCCATGCTCAGGCTGGGAACGATCAGGATGGTCCTCGGCGCATCCGACGCGGCGAGCGGTTCGAAGATTTTTCCGAGCCGGGCCTGGAGCGTCTGAAAATCCGCCGCTCGCACATTCACCGTGGCGCCGATGGCCGTCACAGACGCGTATTCTGTTTCCAATCGAGTGCCCCGTTGCTCATGATACCGGGACCTTCCCGACATGATCCAAACCGGAACGCGTCTCACCAAGTTTTGTTGCGGCAAGGCGAGGCTTTGCCGTGAGAGATCTGGCGTCGGCCGGGAGGCGTCCTACATTAGGCTGGGCCCTAAGAGGCCGAAACTAAAGGGGAGCTGGGTGTCGCCTGGCGTAACGCATTGAAATCCATAAACTTCGAGTCTCTCTTCAACGCATCGCCGAATCCGTATGTTCTGCTCAATCCCTCGCTGGTCATCATGGGGATGAACGATGCGTATCTGCGTGTGACGATGCGCAAACGGGAAGAGCTCGTCGGGCGCGGCATGTTTGATGCGTTTCCCAGCGATCCGGACTCGGAAAGCCACAAGCAGCTCCGCGCTTCATTTGAGCGGGTCACCGACGAAAAGGTGACGGACCATCTGCCGCTCATCGAGTACGCTATTCCATTGCCTGATGGCCAGGGCTTCGAGACACGCTATTGGAGTGCCACGCATACGCCCCTGTTCAACGAGGCGGGAGAGCTGATCTCGATTCTGCAGCACACTGTCGATGTTACGGAATTGCACCATCTGCGAACCTTCGCGCAGACCTCGGTGTTCCTGTCCGGCCCATCCGCGCTGATTGAGACCGACATGTTCCGCCGCGCCCAGGCGGTTCAGGAGGTCAACCAGGTCCTTTCGCGGGAACGCCAGCACCTTCAGGAATTGTTCGAGCAGGCGCCCGGATTCATCGCGGCGCTCAGCGGGCCGGATCATGTGTTCACGATGGCCAACGCGGCCTATCGTCAAGTCGTCGGCCGCTCGGATCTGATCGGTAAGCCCGTGCGCGAGGCCCTGCCGGAAATCGTGGATCAAGGCTTCATTGACCTTCTCGATCGGGTCTATCGCAGCGGCAAACCGTTCGTCGGCCGAGGCGTGCGCGTCGTGCTCAGCCAGGGCTCCGACGACACGGCCGAGGAACATTTTCTGGACTTCGTGTACCAGCCCATTTTCAGCCGCAACGGCGAAGTGTCCGGCATCTTCGTTCAGGGCCACGACGTGACGGACCACAGGCGGGCGGAAAACGCTCTGCGGGAAAGCGAGGAACGGTTCCGGGCGATCGCCAATTCCATCGACCAGCTCATCTGGGCGACGCGACCGGACGGCTTCCACGATTACTATAACCAGCGCTGGTACGAGTATACCGGCGTGCCGGTCGGCACCACCGATGGGGCCGCTTGGAACGGGATGTTCCATCCCGATGACAGGGAGGGCGCGTGGAAGACGTGGCGCCATTCGCTCGAAACCGGCGAGCCGTACCACATCGAATACCGGCTGAGGCACCGCTCGGGTCAATACCGTTGGGTTCTCGGGCGTGCGCAGCCCGTTTACGACGAGGAGGGCCGGATCACGCGTTGGTACGGCACCTGCACGGACATTCATGACCTCAAGGAGGCGCAGGAAGAGCTGAAGGCGAGCCGGGAGCGCGCGGTTCAGTCCGAGGAGGAGACCCGCCGATTGGCCGGGATGCTGGCCGAACGGGTCGGGGAGCTCGATGCGGCGAACGACGAGATTCAGCGCTTCGCCTACATCGTGAGCCATGACCTGCGGGCTCCGCTCGTGAACATCATGGGTTTCACGAGCGAACTTGAGAACTGCCAGAACGAGATCGAGAAGTTCTACAAGAGCGTTTCCGGAACGCATCCGAACCTTGTTACTCCGGAAGCCCGCGCCGCCATCGAGGAGGATCTTGCGGAGTCGCTCGGGTTCATCAGGTCGTCGACGATCAAGATGGACAAGCTGATCAACGCGATCCTCAAACTGTCCCGCGAAGGCCGCAGGGTGCTGGCGCCGGAGCAGATCAGCATGAACAAGCTGCTCGATGCCCAGCGCCAAAGCCTTGCGCATCAGCTGCATGAGAGTGGGGCCGAGTTGATCATCGAAACCGTGCCCGATCTCTTCAGCGACCGCCTGGCCGTGGAGCAGGTATTCGGCAATCTCATCGACAACGCGGTGAAATACCTCGACCCGGCGCGCCCCGGCCGGATCGTAGTGCGGGGGCAGGATCTGGGCCTGGGTGTGCGGTACGAGATCGAGGATAACGGCCGCGGCATCGACGAAAGGGATTTCGAACGGATCTTCGACCTCTTCAGGCGCTCCGGAACGCAGGACCAGAAGGGCGAGGGAATTGGACTTGCACATGTCCGCGCCCTTGTGCGAAGGCTGGGGGGTAGCATCTCGGTCCAGTCGAGACTAGGTGAAGGCTCACTCTTCACCGTCACCTTGCCCAAGTACATCAGCATGAGTTCGGAGGCCGCGTAACATGCCCCAGCAGCAGCCCGTCACCATCATCATGATCGAAGACGACGAGGGTCATGCGCGTCTGATCGAGAAGAACATCCGGCGCGCTGGGGTGTGCAACGAGATCCGCACTTTCGCCAACGGAACGGCCGCGCTTGAGCACCTCTTCAACGACGGTGTGCGCAATTCCGGTCCCTTCCTGGTCCTGCTCGACCTCAACCTGCCCGACATGAACGGCGTCGATATTCTGGCGAAGCTGAAGAGCGACGAGACGCTCAAGCGGGCTCCCGTGGTGGTTCTGACTACTACGGACGACCAGCGCGAGGTGCAGCGTTGCTACGACCTGGGCGCCAACGTCTACATCACCAAGCCGGTCGAGTACGAGTCGTTTTCCCAGGCTATTCGCCAGCTTGGCCTTTTCCTATCCGTTATTCAGGTGCCTGAGACTCTGTGAGCGACACTCTGCCCATCCGCCTTCTCTACATCGATGACGATCCCGGTCTCGGGCGACTGGTCGAGCGCGCGCTCTCTCGGCATGGCTTTCGAGTAACCCATGCCCTAAGCGGCGACGACGGCCTCGCGCGGCTTGCCGCGGCGCCCTTCGACGTGATCGCGCTTGATCACTTCATGCCCGGCAAGGAAGGACTCCAGGTTCTGGCGGAAATCCAGAAGCTGCCTGATCCGCCTCCGGTCGTGTACGTCACCGGGGCCGACGAAGGGCGCATCGCCGTGGCGGCCCTGAAGGCGGGTGCGTCCGATTACGTCATCAAGGATGTCGGCGGCGTCTTTCTCGACCTGCTTCACTCGGCGGCGGACCAGGCTCTCGAAGCTGCGCGGCTACGCCGCGCCAAGGAAGCAGCCGAACGGGAGATGCGCGAGGCACGCGAACGGGCGGAGATGCTCATTCGGGAGGTCAACCACCGGGTGGCGAACAGCCTGCAGCTTGTGGCCTCGCTCGTCGCCATGCAGCAGCGTGCGGTCGCGGGCGATACGACTGCGCAGGATACGCTCGCCGAGACCCAGAGCCGCATCACCGCCATCGCCCAGATCCACCGGCGTCTCTACACCTCCAACGATGTCCGCTTCGTCGAGATGGACACCTATCTGGAGGGGCTGGTGGAAGAGCTGGAAGGCGCCATGCGCGCAGCCGGCCGCGAGCATACGATTTCGCTGACCGCCGAGCCCATTCCGATCCCGACGGACAAGGCTGTGTCGGTCGGCGTGATCGTGACTGAACTCGTCACCAATGCATTCAAATACGCCTATCCGGAAGGCGCTACCGGCGACATCCGCGTGATACTGGCGAATTCAGGCGAGCAGGTCCTTCTGTCTGTCGAGGACGACGGCATCGGCTGGACGGGAACAGGCCGGGTCCAGGGCAGCGGCCTGGGAACGAAGATCGTGCGCGCCATGGCCTCGAACCTGCAATCGGCCATCGAGTTCGACCCGCAACACACCGGCACGCGGGCCGTCCTGTCGTTTTCGATCTGATCGAGCCTGTCGAAGCGGGAGGCGGATCGACAGGCTCGCGCTCTTGCGGAGCTCAGATGACGATGAAGTCGGCGTAGGTCATCTTCAGGTTCTTGTCGAGCTGAGCGAACTTGACCGCAGCACCCTTGCCAGACCCGTCGGCATCATAAGAGAGCGCGCCGGTCTTGTTGTCGTAGATGATGTAGTCGTTCGCGTCCTTCGCCTTCGGACCGATGGTGAAGAAGGCCTTGTTCAGCGTGCCCGTCTTGGTGAGCTTCTTGAAGATGGCGTTCTCCAGGTGGATCGTGTCGTCCGTCACGCTGAAGGCGGTGATGGTGTCCACGTTCGACTTGGCGTTCAGCGTCGTGTTGAACACGAACACATCCTTGCCTGCGTTACCGTTCAGGAGATCGTTGCCCAGGCCGCCACTCAGCGTGTCGTTGCCGCTGCCGCCGCTGATGCTGTTCCGGCTGGCGTTTCCGGTGATGGCATTGTTCAGCTTGTTCCCGGTCAGGTTGATCGCAGCCGAGCCGGTGGTGAGCATGTTCTCCACATTCGCCTCGAGGACATGGCTGACCGACGTGATCACCCGATCCCTGGTGCCACCCGCGGACGTCTCGACCACCTTGTCGCCCGTGTGATCGACGTAGAAGGTGTCGTTGGCCGAGGTGCCCACGAGGGTATCCGCGCCTGCATATCCCCGCATCGTATTGCCGAGACTGCGGGCGACGCCGTTATCCGTCAGTGAGGACGATGACAGCGAGTCGGCGATGGAGAGACCCGCAAGGATATGAGCGGCGTCGACGACGCCGTTCACGCCGGTCCGGGCCGTGAAGCCGATCGTGGTCTTCTGGCCGGCATAGAGCGAACCGTTCCAAGTCGCATTTCCGAGTTCGTAGGAGACCCCATCGGTCCAGCTGGCCTCTGCGGTCGTGGCAGCGCCCCAGATGCTCTCGATCTGGAACCGGCTCTTGAGGAAGATGTCCCAAGCGTTGACGCTCTCTTTGGCCGTGATCGTGATCTCGGCTTGGAAACCGCCCCACCAGGTATTGGTAATCTTGATGGCAGCCTGAACTTCGTCCCCGTCCGCGGGGATTTCGTAAGAGGTGAGCAGGGCGGGCAGATCGATCCCCTCGGCATCGTCTCCGAAGATGAGGTCGTGGCCGCCGGCGCCATAGAGCTTATCCGATCCGGATCCTCCGACGATGATGTCGTCGCCGCCATTGCCGAAGCCGGTGTCGTTCCCGTCTCCGCCGATGATGGTATCGACGGTGTTGCCGCCATACAGCGTATCGTCTCCCTCGCGTCCGTTGAGACCGTTGACGCCCTCGTTTCCATAGAGCTTGTCATGGCCCCGGCCGCCGATGATCGTGTCGCCGTCGTTTCCTCCGTAGAGCAGAAGGGGCGCGTAGGGCGTCTTCGCCTGTGCTCCCGAAGCTGTCGGGGAGGTGGCACCCGCCGTGCTCTCGGCGAGCGCGATCACGTGGGCATGCGCGCGATCCAGGATCTCGGCGGATGAGAGGGTGCTGCCGTCGGCGAAGACGATGGCGATATCGTCGTAGCTCGGGCTGGGATAGTCGTTGAAGACAATCGCGTCACCGCCCTGGTCGAGGATGATCGCGATCTTGTCATGATCGCCCGTGGCAATCCGATTATCGACGGAGCGGACCATCGTGAAGGCGTAGACATCGGCCAGGGTGTATCCGGCGAGCTTGATCACGTCGTGCCCCGGCTGGAAGTCCCAGAGCAGATCGACGCCGTCGCCCGCCTTGTACAGGAAGGTGTCGTTGCCGTCGTTGCCGTAGAGATTGTCGCCGATCTTGATCCGCAGGCCGCCATCCCACGTAAGGGTGCCGTTGTCCGTGCCGCCAATGATCAGGTCGTCGCCGCCTTCACCCTGGATCTCGTCGTCTCCGAGTCCCCCGTAGATCGTATCGTTGCCGTCACCGCCCTCGATCAGGTCGTCGTAGGACGTCCCGGGCAGGGGATTGTCGGTGCCAGGAGCCTCGCCGTCCGACGGCGGAGAGGTCTCCCCGGGCTGGCTCGGGGTCTCGCCGATGTCCTTCGGCGTTCCCGTCATCTGCCCGATGAGCTTGAGGCTTAATTCCCGGCCCACGCCGTTATTGCTCACACTCGTCAAGCGCAGCCCGAAGTGCTGCTGCATCACGAATTCCAGACTCAAGGGCTGGGATGCGCTCAGCGTGAAGCTGGACTCGCGAATGTCGTCCTTGCCGCTTCCGGAAGTGCCGAATTCGATGCCGACATCGAAGGGGCCGACGGACTTGCCGACCTTGCCTTCCATCGTGACGTCCTTCTCGACCTGCATCACATCGTTGGCCTGGACGAGATAGGTCGTCACGTCGGGGCCCGTCACCATCAGGTCGGGCAGGAGAGCTTCATCGGATACGTGGAAGAAGAGGCCCCGTAGGTCGGCGATGTCCGGCGCGTCCTTAGGACCTGAGATGACGTCCGTGACCTTCACGCTGAACGTGAGGGTTCCATCCGCGGTTTCCGAGACAGTGATGAGAGCCCCAGGCTCCCCCTTGATGAGGAGGTCGACGCTGCGAAGGGACATTGAGGACATTGTACGCCTGTTTACTGACGCTTTGCCAATGCTCTCCTAGAGGAAAATAGTCAATCGATTTGCGTGCTTAAGCAGTCCTACGTATACGACATGATATGATGCAACGTTTAGCATTTCGTTGCTTTCGCGCATGCTTACTTGTGGTGCTCTTTCTTGTAAGCGACCGATGCAACTCTCGTCCGTATGGCGCTGGCGATCAGGCTGAGTTCGCGCTGGACCCGGTTCAGCCGGGACAGCAGTTCTCCGTCCTCCATCACCGGCAGGTTCGAGAGCCGCTCTTCCACCGGTGCTTCGCCGATATAGCGGCGTATCTCTTCCAGGGTGGTCGGGCCGATGTTGGGAACCGTCAACCATTGCGCGTCTGAGATGCTGGCGACCTCCCGGATCGTAGGACATCGTCCCTGAAACTCGGCGAGAACTGCGCCCCGCACTCGTCCCGAGCACTTCTCGATAGGAAATGGATCATCCAAACCCATCTCGGTTCCCCGAATCTCAACCGGTGATGTACTGCCTACTTGCATCGGCTCATTCCCGAACTTGGCATTACAGCTTCACATGCGTATCTGTTGCATGTGGAAAAGAGCAGAGTTCCTTAAGTTTATACAAGGCATGCTTGGGGAGTAGCCAAATCGGCTCGTGTGGCGAGTCTGTGGCAAGAGGGCGCGCCCGAGGCTGAAGAATGTGAATAATTCAGCTTCGGAACGCCAATCAGGCCCTGGAAGGCCGGATTTCTACGGCGGCAGCATCATGCCGGTCTCCCGGGCGCGGATGTGCCAGGAAAAAGCTTCTTCCAGGATATGGGGCGTGTGGCCACCACGTCGGGTCGCGCGCTTGAGATAATCCGCCGCCAGCTCGCGGTAGGTCGGGTGAATGCAGTTTCGGATGATCGTTTCCGCGCGTTCGCGCGGTGCCAGCCCGCGGAGATCGGCGAGACCGATCTCGGTCGCGATCACGTCGACATCATGCTCGTTGTGGTCCACATGCGTCACCATGGGCACGATCCGCGAGAGCGCCCCTTTCTTGGCAAGCGACTTCGTCACGAAGATGCCGAGATAGGCGTTGCGCGCGAAGTCGCCGGAGCCGCCGATGCCGTTCATCATGTGGGTGCCGTTGACGTGCGTCGAGTTCACATTGCCATAGATGTCGCATTCGAGCGCGGTGTTGATCCCGATCACGCCGAGCCGGCGGATGACTTCCGGATGATTGCTGATCTCCTGCGGGCGCAGGACCATCCTGTTCTTGTACCGGCCGATACTCGGAATCACGCGGTCGTGCGTTTCCTGCCCAAGCGTGATGGACGATCCCGAGGCGAACGCCAGCTTGCCTGAATCGAAGAGCTCGAAGGTGCTGTCCTGCAGAACCTCGCTGTACATCTTGAGGTCGTGAAATGGACTGTCGATGAGACCGTGGAGGACCGCGTTGGCAATGGAGCCGATCCCCGCCTGAAGCGGTCCGAGGGTCGTTCCCAGCCGACCCTTTCTCACCTCCGACTGGAAGAATTCGATCAAGTGGCCCGCGATGGCGGCCGTTTCCGCATCCGGGGCCTCGGTGGTCGCCGCGCTGTCGGATTTCTGCGTGACGACGATCGCCGCGATCTTGGTTGGGTCGATGGGAATGAAGGGAAGTCCCGCACGGCTTTCCGGCGACACGACCGGGATCGGTTCCCGGAAGGGGCGGCGGGTCGGGATGTAGATGTCGTGCAGCCCCTCGAGTTCGAGAGGCTGAGCCAGATTGATCTCGACGATGACTTTTTCGGCGAGGATCGCGAAGGTCGCGCTGTTGCCGACGGAAGTCGTCGGGATGAGCCCTCCGTCCTCCGTGATCGCCGAGGCCTCGACGATGGCGTAGTCGATGGGCCCGAGCTGGTGCGAGCGGAGCATCTCCACGGTCTCGGACAGATGCTGGTCGATGAACATGACCCGGCCATCGTTGATGGCTGCGCGCAGGGTCGGGTCGGCCTGGAAGGGCAGGCGGCGCGCCAGGACACCGGCCTCGGTTAAGAGCTTGTCGTTGTCGTTGCCCAGCGAAGCGCCGGTCATCAGGGTGATGTGCAGGGGCTCCGAGGCAGCCCGTTGCGCAAGGGCGAGCGGGATGGCTTTCGCATCGCCCGCGCGCGTGAAGCCGCTCATCCCGATGGTCATGCCGTCCTTGATCAGCATGGCCGCCTCTTCCGGCGACATCACCTTGCCCCAGAGCGTGTTGAGGCGAATACGATCGCGATACATCAATGAACCTATGCAATATCCAAGTTCGCCACCTGGGCAGACCCAACCTGTGTTTTTCTCACAGGGAAAGGCCCCCATGCCGGGTTCAAGCCTTAGGCCCGTCCAAGCTCGGCAGATAGGGCCTCGGATGCAGAGCTGCGTTGATTCTGATCAAAAGCCCTCCAATGAGAGAGGCCGAAGCACCAATTCCCGGAAGCCAAACGAAAAATCCGGGAAATCTCCCTGGGTTGGTCATTATTAGCCGGCAACCTTATTGTCGTTCCATGACAACGGGGCTAAGCAGAAGGTTCACCGCTTGTTCGTCGTTTGCTGAGGAATAAATGTCCGCCACTACCGTTTTGATCCACCTTCTCGGTGAGATTGCCCTGCTTTTGTGGGGCATCAACATGGTCAACAGCGGGGTTCAACGCGCCTTCGGCAGCGATCTGCGGTGGATCCTCGGCATCGGCCTGCGCACCCGCCTGCGCGCCTTTCTGGCCGGGGTCGGCGTAACGACGGTGCTGCAGAGCAGCACGGCCACGGCCCTCATGGTGGCGTCCTTCACCGCGGGCGGCGCCGTGGACATGGTGCCCGCCCTTGCCGTCATGCTGGGCGCCAATGTCGGCACGACCCTTATCGTTCAGGTGCTGTCCTTCGACATTACCCTGATCTTCCCGATGCTGATCTTCTTCGGCTACATCGGCTACAAGCGTGGATCGTCGAGCCGGATGAAGGATCTGGGGCGGGTCGCCATCGGTCTCGGGTTGATGTTGCTGTCGCTTCATCTGCTGAGCGAGACGATCCGGCCGATCGAATCCTCGGAAGTGCTCAAGAACGTTCTGGCGGTTATCGCGCCGGATCCGCTGATCCTGGTATTTCTGTCCGGGTTCTTCGCGTGGATGGCCCATTCCAGCGTCGCCGCCATGCTGTTCATCATGTCCTTGGCCACGGCCGGCGTCATCGACACGCATGCCGCGCTGGTGATGGTGCTCGGCGCCAATCTCGGCAGCTCCGTCAATCCGATGCTGGAGGGCCTGGGCGGCGATCCGGCCAAGTTCCGTGTGCCTTTCGGCAATCTGGCCATGCGCGTCATCGGTTGCGTGGCGGCGCTGCCACTGATCGATGTCGCTCTCGGCTATCTGACCATGCTGGAGTCCGATCCGGCCCGACTGGCGGCGAACTTCCATACAATCTTCAATATCGCGGTCGCCGTAATCTTCATCGGACCGCTGCCGTGGATCGCGAAACTGCTCACCAGAGCGTTTCCGGACAAACTGGTGGCCTCCGATCCGGGCATGCCGCAATACCTCGATAAGGACGCGCTGGACACGCCCTCGGTCGCCCTGTCGAACGCTGCCCGGGAGGTTCTACGCATGGCCGACACGGTGGAGATCATGCTCCGCAGCTCGCAGGATCTTTTCCGGGAGGATGATATCAGCCGCGTGGCGGAGGTGAGCCGCACGGACGACGTGGTGGACCGCCTCTACAGCGCCATCCGGCGCTATCTGAGCTCGATCAACCACGAGGCCCTGAACGAGACGGAAGCGAAGCGGCTCTCCGACATTCTAGCCTTCGCCATCAATCTGGAGCACATCGGGGACATCATCGACAAGAACCTGATGGAGCTGGCGGCCAAGCGCATCAAGAACCACCTGCGCCTGCCCAAGGACAGCCTCGACGACATCACCAACATGCACAACAAGCTGCTGGAGCACCTGCAGCTCGCCGCGTCCGTCCTGATGTTCCAGGACGTGGGCTCGGCCCGCCGCCTCGTGTCCGAAAAGGAGCGCTTCCGCGATATGGAGCGCGCCGTCACCCAGAAGCAGCTCGAGCAGATTCGCTCCGGCCGGACCGTGGGGGATACCAGCGCGCTCCAGCTCGACATCGTCCGCGACCTGAAGCGCATCGAGGCGCACATCGCGGCGACGGGCCATTCGCTTCTGGAGCAGAGCGGCCAGCTCAAGCCGAGCCGGCTCTCCTCCTGACGCCTCACGCGCGCGTTTCGTCCTTCAGGCGGCGCCAGTCCATGTAGCGGTGCGGCTCCGGCAGACCGATGTCACGCCTCTCGTGATCCGACAGGTGACCCAGGTCGGCTGTCGGATTGCGGGGCCTAAAGCGAAACGAGCGAAGCCACATTTGCAGACGCGGCCAAGCGCTCCCGACGCCGCGCAAGCGGCGGGCATCTTCGTACCTCATGACGATTTCCAGTGCTGTGTTCGGGGCGCCTCGGCCCCTCGTTCTTCGAGGGAGACAATGCTCCTGTTCGGGAGCCTTGACAAAATGAAAGGTAAGGGGCTGGCATAAGGCAGCCTTATGGATCGAACATGCCGAAACCAGTCTCCAGACTTCCTCCGATGAGTGCGGTGCGCGTCTTCGAAGCGGCGGCCCGGCATCAGAGTTTTACCCGGGCTGCGGAAGAGCTCGGCATGACCCAGGCCGCCGTGAGCTACCAGATCAGGATGCTGGAGGACCGTGTCGGCGCACCGCTCTTCGTGCGCATGCCCCGGCAGGTGACGCTCACCGCCAAGGGGCAGCAGCTCGCTCCCGCCGTGACGGAAGCGTTCGATGCCCTGCGGGCGGCCTTCGCCGGGGTCGCGGAGACGGCTCAGTCGATTCTCACCGTCACGACGCTGACGACGTTCGCCGCCAACTGGCTCATTCCTCGTCTAGGCCGCTTCCAGAACCTGTTTCCTCACATCGCGGTGCAGATCTCGGTCAGTCAGCATATGGTGGACCTGGGTCAAAGCGAGTTCGACCTCGCTATCCGGAGCGGGGAGGGCACATGGCCTGGGCTGGAGGCTCATCACCTCGTTCCCAATCGTTTCACCCCGGTCTGCAGCCCCGGTCTGATTCGCGGCGCCGAACTGACGAAGCCGACGGACATCCTGAAATTTCCGATCATCTCGCCGAGCGATCCATGGTGGAGGGAGTGGTTTGCTGCGGCGGGCGTGCCCGATGTCGACCTCTCCCGGCGTCCCGACAACTCGCTCGGGGTGCAGCAATTCGAGGGAATGGCCGCGATGGCGGGGCAAGGTTTCGCCCTCGTCAATCCGTTCTTCTTCCCGGACGACCTCGCCGCCGGGCGCCTCATTCAGCCTTTCGATCTCCTCGCCGAGTCCGGTCGCGGGTATTGGCTGGTCTATCCGAAGGGCCGCAGGCGATCGCCCAAGATCGAGGCGTTCCGGGACTGGATCCTCAGCGAGGTGGCGGGGATGCGGAGAGGGATCCTATCGCGCGCAAGATCAAGGCCAGGGCCTGAGCCCTGGCCTTGAGACGCTGCTATTCGGCCGCCTGAGCCTCGGCCGGCTTTTCCTTCAGGCGCACGAGCATGTTGAGCAGGGTGCGGTCGTGCAGCACGACCATGCGCTCCTTGGGATGCAGCCATTTGACGGCATCCTCGATCGTTTCCGCATCAGCCAGCTTGGCTTCGGCCAGGGCGCGCTCGGTCTCGATGATCCCGCGCTTGCGGGCCGCTGCCGGCGGCAGCATCTCGATATGCCGCTCCCTCAAGGCCGCATCGGAATAGATCGCCTTGAGACTGTCCTCGTCGTCGAAGCCGAGAGTTGCGTTGCGCTCCTGCAATTCGTTCGCGCGGACCGCGATGGCGGGAGGCTGGTGCTCTTCCGGAGTCATGAGGAGACCGAGCTTCTTGAGGGCGAGACCGGCTCCCAACTGGCCGCTGAGCCAGGACAGGGGAATCGCTAGCAGAAGGCCGATGATGGTCGGCGACATCCAGAGGAACAGGGATGTGGCGATCATGAAGGCGGAGATGCCGGCGAGAGCGCCAAGCACCGTATGGGCGCGGTGCCGGCGAACGATGTCCCTGAAGGGGATCGATCCGTCATCGCGTCGCTGCGGCTGCCATCCGGTGTCGCGGCCCAGGAGGATCTGGAACACCGAGCCCGATTGAATCAGCATCAGGATCGGCGCGAGTAGGGCCGACAGAACGATTTCGATGAGGGACGAGACAATCAGGCGGATCCCGCCGCCCGAGGCGCGGCGTTCCTTGCCTCGGATCAGCATCAGGATCAGGCCGAACACCTTGGGGGCCAGCAGGATGCCCATTGTCAGGGCGAACAGGGCCAGGGCTCGTTCGGGATCGAACCGGGGCCAGATCGGATAGAGACGGAAATCGCGGGAGAAATACTCGGGCCGGATATAGGTGGTCTGCAGAACGAGCGCGATACCGACGATCAGTTGGAACAGCCAGAAGGGCGAGGCCAGATAGGACATGATGCCCGTGGCGAAGTGCTGCCGTGTCGGGAGCTTCAGGCCCTTGGCCGTGATCACGCGCATATGCTGCAGATTGCCCTGGCACCAGCGCCGGTCGCGGGCTGAGAGGTCGATGAGGGAAGGCGGGCTTTCCTCGTAGGATCCTTCCAGATCCGGCAGCATGTAGACGTCCCATCCGGCGCGGCGCAGCAGAGCCGCTTCCACGAAGTCGTGGCTCAGGATGTGCCCGCCGAAGGGCGGCTTGCCCCGCAGGTCCGGCAGGCCGGCATGCGACGCGAAGGCCTTCGTCCGGATGATCGCGTTGTGGCCCCAGTAATTGCCGTCCCGGCCCATCCAGACCGAGAGCCCCATGGCGATGACAGGGCCGGTCACACGGGCCGCATATTGCTGAAGGCGCGCGAAGAGGGTGTTGCGGTTGATGATGAGGGGTAGGGATTGGATGATGCCCGCGTCCGGATCGGCCTCCATCGCCGCCGCCAGACGCACGATGCAGTCGCCGGTCATGAGGCTGTCGGCGTCCAGCACGAGCATGTGCTCGTAATGCCCGCCCCAGCGGGAGACGAAATCGGCGATGTTGCCGGCCTTGCGGTGATGGTTCTTCGCCCGGTGGCGGTAATAGAACCGCGCCCTCGGGCCAAGCCTCTCCCTGAGAGCGAGGAAGGCGCGCTCCTCGGCAACCCAGGCGTCCGGGTTCGTTGTGTCGGAGAGAATGAAATAGTCGAACGCATCGCCCAAACCCGTCGCCTCGACGGATTCGTGGATCGCCTCGAGAGCGGCGTAGGTCCGGGCCGTCTGCTCGTTGTAGACGGGCATGACGATGGCGGTGCGCGCCTGGAGAGAGGCCGGAAGCGGACCCGGGCGGCGCTGCCGGAGAAGGGCGGCGAAACCGAGCAAGGCGCTGGTGAACGCCACCGCGATCCAGGAGAAGTTGACGGTGAACAAAGCCACCAGCACCCACTGGAGGGCAGTGGTGCGGCTCACCGACACCACCTGGTACATTTCGTAGGTGCCGTATGCGGTCAGCAGAAGGCCGCCGCCGAATACGAAGAGACGGGCGAGCCAGGTTCCGAGCTTCGGATTCCGCCGGACGTGCTTGCGCTCCTGGTCCGCCGACCAGCGCCTCAGGTGCTGGGTCGGCATTTCCAGATGCTTTTCCGGAGGCATGATGGATTCGGGCCGTCCGAGGGCGGCGATATTTGTGTTCGGGTCGGAACTTATGGTGTCCAACGATACAGCCATGTCTCGCTTATCGGTTTCCCGCCTGCTTCGAGGATGAGACGCATCTCACACGCGTTTTCGTTGCCCGGGTCAAGCTCGAATGCAACGCGGATCGTCTTCCGCTCCGGATAGGGCAGAAGTTTGAGGTTCTGGAACGAGCCCGGACCAACGGTGAGGACTGATTTAAGGTCCTTCGGCCAATTGTCACCCAGCATCTCGCCGGAAAAGTCCACGGTGAAGCGCCGCCGCCGTCCGGAGCTACCCCGGCCGGACCGGGTCGCGATGACGGTGGCGAGCGGCGGCCGCTCGGGAGAGTTCCAGCCCCAGTATTGCCGATACGCGAAGGCAATCTCGGAATTTGCGGCCATGGGCGCGCGCGGACGCCAATAGGCCAGGATATTGTCGTTGATCTCGGCGTCGGTCGGAATTTCGAGAAGCTGAACGCTGCCCTGGCCCCAATCGCTCAAGGGTTCGACCCACAGGCTCGGCCGGCGCTCGAAGCGCTGGTCGTCGTCCTGGAAGGATTCGTAGGCCCGCTCCCGCTGAAGCAGGCCGAAGCCGCGCGGAGAACTGTCCACGAAGGCCGAGATCTGGAGCGTCTCGGGATTGTGCAGCGGCCGCCAGAGCCACTCGCCCTGACCGTTCAGCATCTGCAGGCCGGAGGATTCGTAGACGGCGGGACGGATGTCGTCCGCGTTCCGGCGGTCGTTAGGACCGTAGAAATACGTCGAGGCCATGCCGCCCAGGCCCACATGTTCCAGGTTCACGCGGGGGAAGAGGGTCGTTTCCACGTCGACGATGGTCATGTCCCCGGGCCGGAAGGTCATCCGGACCGCGCCGGTCGTGGATTCCGAATCCAGGACGCCGTGAATTGTGATGCTGTTGCTGCCGACGCTTGGGCGTTCGATCCAGAAAGCCCGGAAGACCGGGAATTCCTCGCCCTTCGCCTCCGCGGGCTTGAGGGTCAGCGCACGGGCGATGACCCCGTAGTTCTGGCCACGCGCGAGAGCCCGGAAGAAGGTGGCTCCCTGGACGATGGCGAAGTCGAAGGGCTTGCCCTCGGCCGGCTGGGAGATTAGGCGGAAGCCCGAAAAGCCGATGTCCTTCAGATCGTTGGGGATGTTGATCCCGTTGAAGTTGAACTGGGTTGGGTCATAGCCGAGGCGCCGGACATTCCCGTCCTCGACGACGTAGAGGTCGACCGCATTGTTGAAGACGAAGCCCCGGTGCAATGGCTCGAGGGCAATGCCGCGCCCCTCCGAGCTCCAGATCGGCTGCTGGAGGGATTTGATGGCGACGTATTGCTCGTAGTTCAGGTTCGAGAACACATCCGGCAGATCGTTCGGCGGCTGCACGAACGGCTTCTTGGAAAGCTGGCGGGCGATATTGGTCACGCCGGCCGCATCGAATCGCTGTCCCTCTCCCATCATGGTCGCGATGCTGGCTTGTGGGGTCTGGGCCCGGACGGCGGGCGCGAGCGTAAGCGCGGCAACCGAAGCGCTGAGATAGGCCAGCACATCGCGTCGCCGAGGATGAGAAGGGCGCGATGCCCCCAGCGAAACCGACACAGTGATACTCTTGCGTGAACTTGGCTCTTCGGCCAGACAATCAGGAAGACTCATGATTTATCATCGAACATGAGTATGAAGTAAACGAGGCAGTTCGCGATCGGGGCCGTTCCCAATGGAAAGATTGCCGAAATACCCCTTCTGATTTAGCTGCATCCCTGAACCTCACCGGATTGAAGCCTGATGACACCGAGCCATTCCCCCATGACCTCCACCGCCCGGAGCTGCCTGGCCGTCGTGCTGGCGGCAGGGGAGGGAACCCGGATGAAATCCGCCCTTCCCAAAGTCCTGCATCGCGTCGCGAACCGCTCGCTGGTCGGACATGTTCTGGCGACCCTGACGGAGGCCGGCGCCACGCAGACGGCGGTGGTGATCGGGCCCGACCGCGAGGACGTGGAGAAGGAGGTGACGAAGATTCTGCCTGATGCGCGGATCTTCGTGCAGCGGGAGCGTCTCGGCACGGGCCACGCGGTTCTGAGCGCCAGGGATGCCCTCGCCGAGAAGCCGGACGACGTGATCGTCGCGTATGCCGACACGCCCCTCGTGACGACGGACACCTTCGCCAAGTTGCGCGCCCCGCTCTCGGATGGCGCGGCCGTGGTGGTGATGGCCTTCGAGGCCAGGAACCCGGCCGGCTACGGGCGTCTCCTCACGTCAGGCGACGAGCTTCTCGCCATCCGGGAGCACAAGGACGCCTCGGAGGCCGAGAGGGCGATCACGCTCTGCAACGGCGGCCTCATGGCGATCCGCGGCGACGTCGCCCTCGCGCTTCTGGAGCAGATCGGTAACAGCAACGCCAAGGGCGAGTACTACCTGACCGACATCGTCGAGATCGCGCGCGAGGCCGGGCACCGGGCGGCCATCGCGATCGTGCCCGAGGAAGAGGTGCACGGGGTTAACGACCGGGCGCAGCTCGCGGCCGCGGAGCGCATGATCCAGGAGCGCCTTCGCGAGCGGGCCATGGCGGCGGGCGTCACCCTCGTCGCGCCTGAGACGGTTTTCCTCAGCTATGACACGGCTCTCGGTCAGGACGTGATCGTGGAGCCTCATGTGGTCTTCGGCCCCAACGTCACCGTCGAGGCGGGCGCGATCATCCACGCCTTCAGCCACCTGGAAGGGACCCGCGTCGCTTCGGAGGCCGGGATAGGACCTTTCGCGCGGTTGCGTCCGGGTGCCGTCGTCGGCCCGAAGGCGAAGGTCGGCAACTTCGTCGAGCTGAAGAACACGGACCTCGGCGCAGGGGCCAAGGTCAGCCACCTGACCTATCTCGGCGACGCCAGCGTCGGGGCCGGGGCGAATATCGGCGCGGGGGCGATCACCTGCAATTACGACGGCTATAACAAGGCTCGCGTTCAGATCGGCGAGGGCGCCTTCATCGGCTCGAACTCGTCCCTCGTGGCGCCTCTCACCATTGGCCAGGGGGCCTATGTCGGCTCCGGCTCCGTGGTCACCGAAGACGTGGCCCCGGACGCGCTCGCTCTCGGGCGCGGCCGCCAGGTCGTGAAGGAGGGCTGGGCCGCGCGGTTCCGGGCCAAGGTCAAGGCGGCCAAAGGAAAATAAGGCCTGCTGTCACAAACTGTCACCGAAGTTGATTCCGGCATACCTCGCATTCTCTGTATGGAGAGGCGCAGCATAGCTTAGAATAAACTTGCGAATAGGAAGCCCTGGGGCATGTGCGGAATCGTTGGAATTATTGGCAATACACCTGTCGCAGAGCAGATCGTCGAAGCCCTGAAGCGGCTGGAGTATCGCGGATACGATTCCGCAGGGGTGGCGACGCTGGAACACGGCCGCCTCGACCGCCGGCGCGCGGAAGGCAAGCTCCGGAACCTGGAGGCGAAGCTCTCCCAGGAACCGCTCTCCGGGCACATCGGCATCGGCCATACCCGCTGGGCGACCCATGGCAAGCCGAACGAGACCAACGCCCACCCCCATGCGACCGACAAGCTGGCTGTCGTCCATAACGGCATCATCGAGAACTTCCGGGAGCTGAAGGCCGGTCTCGAATCCAAAGGCGTGCGGTTCGAGACCGAAACCGACACCGAGGTCGTGGCGCAGCTGGTGACGTACGAGATGCGGCAGGGCCGCCCGCCCGTAGAGGCCGTCGCCGTGACGCTCCCGCGACTGCGCGGGGCCTTCGCGCTCGCGTTCCTCTTCGATGGCGAGGATGAACTTCTCATCGGCGCACGTCATGGCGCGCCGCTCGCCATCGGCTACGGCGAAGGCGAGATGTATCTGGGCTCCGACGCCCTCGCCCTCGCGCCCTTCACCGACGACATCACCTATCTCGAGGACGGCGATTGGGCGATCCTGCGCCGGACGGGAGCCGATATCCGGGATGCCGCTGGGGCGATGGTCCGGCGTCCGCGCCACAAGATTCCGGCCGGCTCGTTCATGGCCGACAAGGGCAACCATCGCCACTTCATGGCCAAGGAAATTCACGAGCAGCCGGAAGTGGTGGGGCGCACCCTCGCGCATTACGTGAACTTCACGGCGGGACGGGTGGAGCTTCCGTTTGAGCTGCCCTTCGATTTCAAGGACCTGAAGCGAATTTCCATCTCGGCCTGCGGCACGGCCTATCTCGCGGGTCTGGTTTCGAAATACTGGTTCGAGCGGCTTGCGCGCCTTCCCGTGGAAATCGACGTGGCGTCGGAGTTCCGCTACCGCGAGGCGCCCCTGGAGCCGGGCGAGCTGGCGCTCTTCGTCTCCCAGTCCGGGGAAACGGCCGATACGCTCGCGTCCCTTCGCTATGCCTCCGCCGAGAAGCTCCATACGCTCTCCGTCGTGAACGTGCCGACCTCCACCATGGCCCGGGAAAGCGCGGTCGTCGCGCAGACCCTGGCCGGAGTGGAAGTGGGTGTGGCCTCGACGAAGGCCTTCACCTGCCAGCTCACCGTTCTCCTCTCGCTCGCCATCGCGGCCGGTCGCGCCCGCGGCACGCTGAGCGCCGAGGAGGAGAAGGAGCTCGTGGACGCGCTCATCGCCGTTCCGGGGCAGATGAGCGAGGCGATGAAACGCGAGCACGAGATCGAGATCCTGGCGCGCGAGCTCTCGAAGGCGAAGGACGTGCTCTATCTTGGGCGCGGAACGTCCTATCCGCTCGCCATGGAAGGCGCGCTCAAGCTGAAGGAAATCTCCTACATCCACGCCGAGGGCTATGCCGCGGGCGAGCTGAAGCACGGGCCCATCGCCCTGATCGACGAGACCATGCCGGTGATCGTCATCGCCCCCCATGACCACATCTTCGAGAAGACCGTCTCCAACATGCAGGAGGTGGCCGCGCGCGGCGGGCGCATCATTCTCATCACCGACGAGAAGGGCGCGCTGGAAACCGGCCTCGACACGATGGCGACCATCGTCATGCCGTCCGTGCATCCGGTGGTGGCCCCGATCCTCAACTCGGTGCCGATCCAGCTGCTCGCCTACCACACCGCCGTCTTCATGGGCAAAGACGTGGACCAGCCGCGCAACCTCGCGAAGTCGGTCACGGTGGAGTGACGCCACGCATTTGTCGAGCTCTCCACGTCATCCCCGGGCTTGTCCCGGGGATCTACGTCTTGGAGGCGCTGTGTTTCCCAAAACGTGGATGGCCGGATCAAGTCCGGCCATGACGAGAAGGACGCTGTCTATCCCGCCCGCAGCAGCTTGATCGCGGAATCCCGCTCGAACAGGTAGAGCATGGTCCGCAGGGCCTGACCGCGCTCGCTCAGCAGCTCCGGATCCTTGTCGACGATGAGGCGCGCGTCGTCCCGCGCGGCGCCGAGAAGATCGCCGTCCACCTCCAGGCGGGCGAGCTTGAAGCCGGGCGTTCCCGATTGGCGCGTGCCCAGCACTTCGCCTTCGCCGCGCAGGCGCAGGTCCTCCTCCGCGATGCGGAAGCCGTCTTCCGTCTGGCGCATCATTTCGAGACGGGCCTGGGCGATCTGGCCAAGGGGCCCCTTGTAGACGAGCAGGCAGGTCGAGGATTTCGAGCCGCGCCCGATGCGCCCGCGCAGCTGGTGGAGCTGTGCGAGGCCGAAACGCTCCGCGTGCTCGATCACCATGACCGTGGCGTTGGGAACGTCGACTCCGACCTCGATGACGGTCGTCGAGACGAGGATCTTGGTCTCGCCCCTGGAGAACCGCTCCATGGCGGCGTCCTTGTCCTTGCCGGCGAGCTTGCCGTGGACGAGCCCGACCGCATCGCCGAAGAAGCTCCTGAGGGTCTCGTAACGCTCCTCGGCGGCGGCGAGGTCGATCGTCTCGGACTCTCCGACGAGCGGGCAGACCCAGTAGACCTGATCGCCATTGGCGATGGCCCGGCCGATTCCGCCGACGACCTCGTCGAGCCGGTCGATGGAGATCAGCTTCGTAGCGATGGGCTTGCGGCCCGCTGGCTTTTCGCTCAGCACGGACACGTCCATGTCGCCGAAATAGGTGAGCGCCAACGTGCGCGGGATCGGAGTCGCGGTCATGACGAGAATATCGACCGCCTCGCCCTTTGAGCCCAGCGCCAGGCGCTGATGAACGCCGAAGCGGTGCTGCTCGTCCACCACCGCCACGCCGAGGTCCAGGAAGGCGACGCCTTCCTGGAACAGGGCATGGGTGCCGACCGCGATCTGGATGCTGCCGTCCGCGAGACCCGCGAGAACCGCCTTGCGGGCGGCGCCTTTGTCGCGGCCGGTCAGCAGGGCGATGGTCAGCCCGGCCTCTTCCGCCATGGGCGCGAGGCGCTCGTAATGCTGGCGGGCCAGAATCTCCGTCGGAGCCATCATGGCGGCCTGACGGCCCGCCTCGATGGCGCTCGCCATGGTGAGCAGGCCGACGACGGTCTTGCCCGAGCCCACATCGCCCTGAAGCAGGCGGAGCATTTTCTTATCTGAGACGAGGTCGCGCCGGATATCCTCGATGGCCTGGGCCTGGGAGCCCGTGAGGCCGAAGGGCAGGGCGGCTTTGAGCTTTGCGACGAGGTGCCCGTCGCCCGCGTTCACCCGGCCCGGCAACCGCCGCATGCGGCTCCTCACGAGCGCGAGGGCGAGCTGGGAGGCGAGCAGCTCGTCATAGGCCAGGCGGCGGCGGGGCGCGGACTTGGCGATCGCCTCCTCGGACAGTTGCGATGCGTTGTCGGGCCTGTGCAGGGCGAAGAGCGCCGTTTTGAATTCGGGCAGGGCGTTCCGGCCGAGCCAGGCGGCATCCTGCCATTCGGGCAGATCGGGCACCCGCTCTAGGGCGGCTCCGATGAACTTGCCCACCATGCGCGAGGAAAGGCCCTCGGTGAGGCCATAAACCGCCTCCACGGCGGGAAGGTTCTCGATGCCCCGGTCATCCAGGATCCGGTCCGGGTGAACCATCTGGCGGCGGCCGTCCCACAGCTCGAGCTTGCCGGAAACGTAGCGGCGCTCGCCCACGGGCAGGAGCTTTTCCAGCCTGGCTTTCTGGCCGTTGAAGAACACGAGCGAGACGTCCCCGGTCTCGTCCTCCACGAGAATCCGATAGGGTGCGCGGCGCCCGGGCGGGGGCGGACGGTGGGACACCACGGTGACGGACAGCGTGACCGGCTCGCCGACCGGCGCATCGGCGATGGAGCCTTTCATTTCCCGCGAGATGCCGCTGTTGGGCAGGTGGAACAGCAGATCGGCCACCCGCGCGGGCCTGCCCGGCTCGCCCAGGAGGCGGTCCAGGAGGGGGGCGATCTTCGGTCCGACGCCGGGCAGGGAGGCCGCCGGAGCAAACAGGGGATCGAGAATGGATGGACGCAAGGACATCAAACGGGTGTCAAGTCGAAGGGAGATGGTTATATAGCCGCCAAGCCGCTTCGAAGCGACGTTATCTTTTTCTCACCGGAGCATTTTCATGAGCGGGACCACACGCAGCAGCGCCGACCTCGATGTTCGCCGCAGAAAGATCCTTTTCCGGGCCTGGCATCGGGGCATGCGCGAGATGGACCTGATCATGGGGCGCTTCGCGGATGCCGAGATCGGAGAGCTTTCCGAGGAAGATCTGGGCGAGTTCGAGCGGCTGATCGAGGTGACCGACCGGGACCTGCTCGGCTGGATCACGGGCGAGGTCGAGACCCCTTCGAATTACGACACGTCTCTTTTCCGGCGGTTGAAGGCCTTTCATACCCACACCTCGTCGATCCATAACTGACGATCCGTTTCTATCCCGTTATTGACGAACCGGGCCCGAAAAGCCCGCGTTCTCCTCCATTGATCCGACAAGCCGCCATGAAGTCTGCACTCACCCGCGCCCTCGACGCCCTGAAGAAAGGCCATGGCCTGACGCTGTCCAGCGTTCCGGACGGCTTCGACGCGCTCGCGGTCGCGGATCTGGCGCGCGGCCTGTCGGGGATCGTGGAGGGGCCGGCCGTTCTCGTCCACGTGGCCCGCGACGGGCAGCGGCAGCAGAATTTCGCCAACAGCCTGGGTTTCATTGCGCCGGAAATCGAGATCCTCACCTTCCCGGCCTGGGACTGCCAGCCCTACGACCGGGTCTCGCCCAACGCGGCGATCACGGCGCAGCGGATGACGACCCTGGCGCGCTTGGCCCGCTCCAAAACCTCCGAGGACAAGCCGCGCATCCTCTCCACCACCGTGAACGCTCTCGTGCAGCGGGTCCCGCCGCGAGCCCGCATCGCGGCCGAGACCTTCTCCGCCGCGCCGGGCAACGTGGTGGATACGACCCTGCTCATCAACTGGCTCGAAACCAACGGCTTCATGCGCACGGGCACCGTCCGCGACACGGGCGAATACGCCGTGCGCGGCGGCATCATCGATCTCTATCCCGCGGGCCTTCCGAACCCGGTGCGCCTCGACTTCTTCGGCGATGCCCTGGAATCGATCCGCGCCTTCGATCCCGAGAGCCAGCGGACGGTCGGCACTCTCCGCTCCCTCGACCTCGTGCCCATGAGCGAGGTGCAGCTCACCACGGAGAGCATCAAGCGCTTCCGCCAAGCCTATGTGGCCGCGTTCGGCGCGCCGACCCGCGACGACAGGCTCTACGAGGCGATCAGCGAGGGGCGGCGCTATCCCGGCCTGGAGCACTGGCTGCCCCTGTTCCACGATCATCTCGATACGCTGCTCGATTACGTGCCGGGAATCCCGGTGGTGTTCGATGCGCTCGCCGACGATGCCGCTGGGGAGCGCCTGTCGCAGGTGAAGGATTATTACGACGCCCGCCGCGAGGCGATGATGGGGCAGAACCAGCCCGGCGTGGCGCCGTACCGGCCGCTGCCGCCGGATCAGCTCTATGTCAGGCCCGAGGAATGGTCCGAGCGGACGAACAAGCTGCCGCTCGCCCGTCTGACGCCGTTCGCCATGCCGGAAGCCGGAGCGCCGCGCATCGTTGTGGATTGCGGCGCGCGCCAGGGCCGGAATTTCATTGCCGAACGGGCGGACGAGAACGCCAACGTGTTCGAGGCCGTGATCCGCCACATCCGCGACCAGCAGGGGCTGGGGAGGCGCGTCATCCTCGGTGCCTGGTCGGACGGCTCGCGCGAGCGCCTGTGCCACGTGCTGCAGGATCACGACCTGAGGCAGACGAAGCCGATCGGCCGCTTCTCGGAGACGATGGCCTATCCGCGCAACGAGATCCCGGTCGGCATCTGGGCGCTGGAGCACGGCTTCGAGACGGGTGACCTGACGGTCATCAGCGAGCAGGACATCCTGGGCGACCGTCTCGTGCGCCAGAAGCGCAAGTCGCGGCGTCCGCAGGACTTCCTCACCGAGGTCGCGGCGCTCACGCCCGGCGATCTCGTGGTGCACGTGGATCACGGCATCGGCCGTTTCGAGGGCTTGAAGACCATCGAGGCCGCGGGCGCGCCGCACGATTGCCTCGAACTGCATTACGCGGGCGGCGACCGTCTCTTTCTGCCGGTGGAGAACATCGAGCTTCTGACCCGCTACGGATCGGAAGAGACGGAAGTCCAGCTCGACAAGCTCGGCGGAGGGGCCTGGCAGGCGCGCAAGGCCCGCATGAAGCAGCGCATCCGGGAGATGGCCGGGGCGCTCATGAAGATCGCCGCGGCCCGCATCCTGAAGGACGCCCCGCGCATGATCCCGCCGGAGGGGCTCTACGACGAGTTCGCCGCGCGTTTCCCCTACGAGGAGACCGAGGACCAGCTCAACGCCATCGAGGCGGTGCTCGACGACATGGCCTCGGGCCGACCGATGGACCGCCTCGTCTGCGGCGACGTGGGCTTCGGCAAGACGGAAGTCGCCCTGCGCGCCGCCTTCGTGGCCGCCATGAGCGGCAAGCAGGTGGCCGTCGTCGTGCCGACCACGCTGCTGGCGCGCCAGCACTACAAAACCTTCTGCGACCGCTTCCGCGGGCTGCCGCTCAACATCGCGCAGGCTTCCCGCTTCGTGCCTTCGGGAGAGCTGAAGAAGACCAAGGAAGGGCTGACGGACGGTTCCGTCGACATCGTGGTCGGCACCCACGCGGTCCTGGGCAAGTCCATCAAGTTCAAGGATCTCGGCCTCATCATCATCGACGAGGAGCAGCATTTCGGCGTGACCCACAAGGAGCGCCTGAAGGAGCTGCGCGCCGAGGTGCACGTGCTGACGCTCTCGGCGACGCCGATCCCGCGAACCCTGCAGCTCGCGCTGACGGGCGTGCGCGAACTCTCGCTCATCACCACGCCGCCGGTGGACCGCCTGGCGGTGCGCACCTTCATCACGCCGTTCGACCCGCTTCTTGTTCGCGAAGCTCTCCTGCGGGAACGCTACAGGGGTGGGCAGGCCTTCTATGTGGTGCCGCGCCTCGACGATCTCGGTGAGGTGAAGACGTTCCTCGACCGGGAGGTGCCGGAGGCGAAGGTCGCCGTGGCTCACGGCCAGATGGCCGCCGGTCAGCTCGAGGACGTGATGACCGCCTTTTACGAGGGCAAGTACGACATCCTTCTCTCCACGACCATCGTGGAATCGGGCCTCGACATTCCGACCGCCAACACCCTGATCGTGCACCGCGCCGACATGTTCGGCCTGTCGCAGCTCTATCAGCTCCGTGGACGCGTCGGCCGCTCCAAGACCCGCGCCTACGCCCTGTTCACGGTGCCCGCCAACAAGAATCTGACCACGCAGGCCGAGCGGCGCCTCAAGGTGCTCCAGACCCTCGATACGCTGGGCGCGGGCTTCCAGCTCGCTTCACACGACCTCGACATCCGCGGCGCGGGCAACCTGCTCGGCGAGGAGCAGTCCGGCCACATCAAGGAAGTGGGCTACGAACTCTATCAGCAGATGCTGGAGGAGGCGGTCGCGCAGCTGAAGGCCGGCATCGAGGAGCCCGCCGAGGATCAATGGTCGCCCACCATCGCGGTCGGCGCGCCGGTGATGATCCCGGAGAGCTATATCGCCGACCTTCAATTGCGCCTCGGCCTCTATCGCAGGCTCTCGACCTTCGAGACGGACGGCGAGATCGATGCGTTCCGGGCGGAACTCGTCGACCGCTTCGGCCCCGTTCCGTCGGAAGTGGATCAGTTGCTCAAGATCATGGCGATCAAGGTGCTCTGCCGCCGCGCCAACGTGGAGAAGGTGGATGGCGGGCCGAAGGGCATCATCATCTCGTTCCGCGACAATTCCTACGCCAATCCGGCAGGCCTCATCTCCTACGTGACCGAGCAGGCTTCCTTCGCGAAGGTGCGCCCTGACATGAAGATCGTGTTCGTGCGCGATGTCGAGACCCCGGACGAACGCATCAAGGTGTCCACGAGCATCCTGCGGGATCTGGTTCGGATCGCCGAGAAGAAGGCGGCTTGATCCCGTGATCGAGGCCGGCGTCGTGGGGGAGGCCGCGACGGAAGAAAAGCCCTTCGGCTTCCTTAAAGGGTGAGTGTCAGAGCCCGGCCGCAGCCACCACTCGGGTGTTCAGCTCGTTCTGGAGCATCGTGGCCGCACCGCTGGCCTCGCCGGTGATGATCACGGGCGTATGGCTTGCGGCCAAAGTCTTACGCAGACGCGTCGCCAATTCCAGGAACCGTTTCCTTTCCGACCAGTTGGCATGTCGTGGCATCTGCAGCACGACGGCTGCGGGGCTGGGGATCAGGGCGAGAACGTCGTCAGCGGCCTCGAAAGGCGTCGTGACGCTGGCATATCCCATGCCGGCAAGTTCTGCCGAAAGAGCGCTGTCAGGAGCGCGCTCGCCGCTGTCGACGACGAGAACCTTCTGCATTCCATTCATTGCAACACCCTTGCGTGAGAACGCGTTCATCGGGACAGGAGACCTCCCCTCAACGAACAAAGCAGAAGATTAGTTGCATCGGCGACCTGAACGGAACCGCAACAATAAGGGTAGCCCGCACGGCAAAAGGGCTAGTCGGGGGATTTCCACCAGGAATCGACAAAGGTGCCGAAAAGAGGCGTCCTGTCGGGCTTCTTCAGGCTGGAATCATAGGCAACCCATTGATCGCCCACGTAAAATAGCGGGATGACGTAGAAGCTCGAGAGCAAAACCCGGTCGAGGGCCCTGACGGACGAGACGAATTCCTCCCTGGTCTTCGCCTCTAGGAGAGCGTCCACCATGCGGTCGACGGCGGGAGAGGCGACGCCTGCGAAATTGAGGGAGCCACTCCTTTGCGCGGCCGCGGAACTCCAGCGGTTTCGCTGCTCGTTCCCCGGTGAGGCCGAAGCCGGCCAGACCCATTGCACCATGTCGAAATCGAATTGCGACAGGCGACGCCAGTACTGCACGTTGTCGACGAGCCGGACGCGCGCCTTGATCCCGATGCGCTCGAGCGACTGGGCGAAGTTGAGGGCGAGGCGCTCCTGCTGGCTCGAACTGACGAGCATCTCGAACGTGAAGGGCTCCCCGGTCTGCTCGTTGCGCAGAACATCGTCCTTGAGGGCCCAGCCGGATTCCGACAGCAGCGACAGGGCGTAGCGGGCCATCGTCCGGTCCCGGCCCGAGCCGTCCGGCGAGGGCGGCCTCCATTGGCCCTCCAGAATGTCGTCCCGCGCCGCTCCGGGGAAGGAGGCCAGGATCCCGCGTTCGCGCTCGTCCGCCGGGCGCCCCGTCGAGGAGAGCTCCGACCCCGAGAAGTAGCTGTCGGCCCGCGTGAGCAGCCCGTAATACAGGTTGCGGTTGAGCCAGTCGAAATCGAACATGTAGCCCAGGGCCTCCCGCACCCGAGGGTCACCGAAGATCGGGTGTCGGGTGTTGAAGACGAAGCCGTTCATGCCCTTCGGGAGCCGGATCGGCACGGTTTCGCGAACGGTCCGCCCGCTCTCGATTCGTGAAAAGGTGTAGCCCGTCGCCCAGCGGGCGGGGTCTCCTTCGAGACGGAAATCATAAAGTCCTGCGCGAAAAGCCTCGAACAAGGTGTTGTCGTCACGATAGAAATCGTAGCGGATCTCGTCGAAGTTATAGAGGCCGCGCAGAATCGGCAGATCTTCGGCCCAGAAGTCCTTTCGCCGCTTCAGGACGATCCGCTCGCCGGGGCGGACTTCGGTAATGGCGTAAGGGCCAGACCCGACGGGCGGGGTGAGGGTGGTTTTGTCGAACGTGTCGGGATCGGTCGCATGGGCCGGGAAGATCGGCATCGTGGCGATGATGAGCGGCAATTCCCGATCGTTGGAGCCCGAAAGGTCGAACGTGATCCTGTGCGGGTTTTCCGCCGTCACGGATCTGATCTGACCGAAGCTCGATCGGTGGAACGGCTTTCCGTATTTCCTCAGGAGCTCGAAGGTGAAGCGCACGTCATCGGACGTGAGCGGATGGCCGTCCGAGAAGCGGGCGCGCGGATCGAGGTTGAAGGTCACCGAACTGCGGTCGTCCGGCATCTCCACGGAGCGCGCGATCAGGCCATAGACGGTGAAAGGCTCGTCCCGGGAGCGCATCATCAGGCTTTGCAGCACGTAATCGGGAACGGCGGGCGGGGCGACGCCGATCACGATCAGGGGGTTGAGGCTGTCGAAGGTCCCTTGGATCGCCAGGGTGATTCGTCCGCCCCTCGGTGCATCCGGGTTCGCATAGGGCAGGTGGGGGAAATCCGCCGGAAGGGCGGGGTCGCCATGCATGGCGATTCCATGCCGCGGAGCACCGGCCTCTATCGCAGCCACGGGCCCGATACTCGTCACGACCAACATGGCGATCAGGCCAATTATCCGTATGAGGCTGCGGCTCATGGGTCTCCTGCTCCGCGGGGGATTTCGGGGCAATATTGTACAGAAAGTTAACCGGGGTGACTGGAAACCTAGCCCATGAAAGGTTAAAGGAGCCCCACAGGTCATGTCTTCGCCGCATTCGGCAAAGATTCACCGTCCCATTGCAGGTTTAAGAAAGCCGGATACCAACGGCCCATTCAAGAGCCGACCTTTCGACTGAAGAGGATCTAACGACATGTCATTCGCGACACGCATCGCGAGCTTGGGGGGCACCTGTGGCCTGGCCATCGCCCTGGCCCTTGCTGGCGCGCCCGCTTCCGCTCAGGCTCAGAAGCCCGCGGCTCCCGCCGCTCAGCCGGCGAAGCCCGCCGCTCCCGCGCAGGGTCAGCCGGGCCAGCCGCAGCAGCCGGCAGGCCCCACGGTCGTCCAGGTGAAGGCCGAGCCGTCCCAGCCGGAATGGACCAAGGTCTGCGGCAAGGACCAGAACACCAACACCGAGATCTGCTACACGACCCGCGACTTCGTCTCGGATCAGGGCCAGCCGGTTCTCGCGCTCGCGGTCTACGACGTGAAGGGCCCGCAGCCCCAGAAGGTCGTGCGCTTCGTGATGCCGCTCGGCCTGCTCCTGCAGCCCGGCCTGCGCTTCGCCGTCGATCAGGGTCAGCCGACCCCCGGCCGCTACGTGATGTGCCTGCCCAATGGCTGCTTCGCCGAGGCCCAGGTGAAGGACGACTTCATCGCCTCGTTCAAGAAGGGCGCGAACCTCAACGTCAGCGTTCAGAATCAGGTGGGCCGCGAGATCACCTTCGCCGTTCCGGCCGCAGGCTTCGCGAAGGCCTTCGACGGTCCTCCGATCGACCCGAAGGTGCTTGAGGAGCAGCAGAAGAAGCTCCAGGAAGAGCTCCAGAAGAAGAGCGAAGAGATGCGCCAGAAGATGCTCCAGAGCCAGGGCGGCGCTGCCGCCACTCCGGGCGCTGCTCCCGCTCCGGCCGCTCCTCAGGCGCCCAAGCAGTAATCGGGATCTCCCCAATAAAAACGCCGGGCTTTTCGCCCGGCGTTTTTGTTTGTGCTGAGTCTGTCAGTTGGCGAGACTCAGTGCGCGAGGCTCGGCTTGGCCCTGTATCCGCCGTTGGGCTGGCGCACGAACATTTCCTCGATCATCGGATTGCGCAGGGGCTCGTCCGAGTGGTCCGGCATCAAATTCTGTTCGGAAACATAGGCAATGTATTCCGTTTCCGCGTTCTCGGCGAAGAGATGGTAGAACGGCTGATCCTTGCGGGGGCGAACGTCCTCGGGAATGGATAGCCACCATTCTTCAGTGTTGTCGAATTCAGGGTCCACATCGAAGATGAGGCCTCGGAAATCGAACAGGCGATGCCTGACCACCTGGCCGATCGCGAATTTCGCCGAACTCGCTTTCATAGGCATGGTCCTAACTCCTTAGCCTTGCATATAGATATGCTGGCTGGAATCTCCAAATCGGCTGCCTTCACAATTCGGAGAACCCCATCAATAGTTTACCAGTAACCATGGGGCAGGGTGGGGCGATTTTTCAGTGAATAGACTGCCGAGCATTGCAATTTTGGTCTAGCGGCTTTCCGAAGGTGGGATTGCGGCAGGGGTGGAACCTTGCCAGAAGAATGACCTCCTATTCTCGCTGCTTAAGCCTCGCATCAGGAGCCTGCGATGTCCGACCTGATCGGGCTTTTCAACCTGCTCGCCCCATTCTTCGGCCTGATCGGCCTCGGATTCTTCTGCGGCAAGACCGTCAAGCAGCCGGAAGCGGGCCTCGCCTGGATGCAGTTCTTCCTGATCTACGTGGCCCTGCCGTGCCTGTTCTTCCGGCTCATCGCCGACAAGCCGCTGGATCAGCTCGCCAACTGGGCTTTCATCGCGGGCACCACCTTCTCGACCGCCTGCGCCTTCCTCCTGTCCTTCGCGGCGGGGTGGCGGCACACGAGGAACCTGCCGCAATCGGTCATGCAGGGCGTCGCCGGTTCCTATTCCAATGTCGGCTATATGGGCCCGCCCCTGATCCTGGCCGCGATCGGCCCCGCCGCGAGCGCGCCGGTCGTCCTCATCTTCGTGTTCGACAACCTGTTCCTGTTCTCCGTCGTCCCGCTGCTCATGTCCCTGGCAGGACTGGAGAGGCTCAATCTGACGGCAACAATCCGCCGCATCGTCTGGCGCGTGTTGACCCACCCCTTCAACGTGGCGACCGCCCTCGGCATGGCGGCGAGCTATCTTCATCTCCCGATCCCCGGGCCCGTCAATCAGATGGTGAACTGGCTGTCGGGATCCGCCGCGCCCTGCGCGCTCTTCCTGCTCGGCGTGACCGTGGCCATGCGCCCGTTGGGCCGCATCCCCGGAGAGGTGCCGGCGCTCGTGTTCGTCAAGCTGATCCTGCACCCGCTGCTGGTCTGGATCGTGCTCTCGGCTATCGGGGATTTCGGGCAGACCTGGACCTACGCGGCCATGACCATGGCCGCCCTGCCGCCCGCCCTGAACATCTTCGTGATCTCGACCCAGTACAATGTCGGCGTCGAGCGCGCTTCCGCCTGCGTCCTCATCGGCACGTTGGCGTCGATCGTGACCCTGACGGCCGTGCTCTACCTCACGACCAACACCGGCACCTTGCCCTACGATCTCTTTCCTTAAACGGTCGAGGCGTCCTGCATGAGGCGGGGGGCTCCCATATGGGGCAGCACGCCCTCGCGCATGACCGCGCGGCGCAGGGGCCCGACCTTGCTGAGCGCCAGAAGCCCGGCGCCCCTCAGGAGGTCGGCCGGCAGAAGGCCTGTCAGCAACGTTCTGTTGAGCCCGTCCACGGCGGCAGTCCGCAGACGCACGTCGAGATCGCGGCTGCGCTGATATTGTTTCAGCGTTTCCGGGGATCCCGGCTCCCGTCCGTCGTCGAAGGCGTCTACCACCGCGTCCCTCAGGGATGCCACGTCGCGAAAGCCCAGATTGAGGCCCTGGGCCCCGATCGGTGGGAAGACGTGCGCCGCCTCGCCCACGAGAGCGAGCCGGGGAGCGCCGAACCGGTCGACGGAAAGCCCGGTCATCGGCACGACCCCGCGCGGCCCGTCGATCCGCATGGCCCCGAGGAGGGACTGGGCCTGGCGCTCGATGGCCAGGGCCAGCGCCTCGTCATCGAGCTTGGAGAGCTGTTCGGCCTGTTTGGGGCTCATCACCCAGACGAGGCTCGAGCGCTTGCCGGGGAGGGGAACGAGCGTGAAGGGGCCGTTGCGGGTGTGAAACTCGGTCGAGGTCTCCCTATGTTCCCGCTCGTGGGCCAGGATCGCGGTCAGGGCCGTCTGTGGGTAGGACCAGGTCCGGGCTTCGATCCCGGCGATCTGGCGCAGCCGGGAATTGCGCCCGTCGGCCGCAACCACGAGATTGACCTCGATCTCGGATCCGTCGGCCAGTGTGACGACGGCCCGATCCTCCTCGGCCCGGAAGTCGGTGGCGTGCTGGGGCAGGATCGTCAGGTGCTCGTACGAGCGGGCAGCCTCGGCCAAACGCTCCACGAGGGTCACGTTTTCGATGTTCCAGCCGAACGCGTCGAGATCAATTTCCCGCGAGGAGAACGAGGCCGGAGGCGGGCGGAACAGGCTGCCCGTGTCGTCGATGATCCGCATCACCTCGAGCGGAGCCGCTTCTGGAGCAAGAAGGGACCAGACGCCGAGAGCTTCCAGAAAACGGACCGAGCCGTTGAGGAGAGCGACGGTCCTTCCGTCGCGACGGACATCGAGGCCGCCGATCATGACCGTCTCGAAACCGTCGCGGGCGAAGGCCAGGGCAGCGCTCAGGCCGACCGCTCCCGCTCCGACAATGGCAATGCTGTAGCTTTTCGTAGTCAAGAACTTTCCCCGTCATCTGTCGCCGGACGGCTTGCCGACTCACAATAATCCATGGATTCGCCATTGCCGACCGAGGCGGCGCATCCCTATGATCGTTATCCATGGTTCTTGTCGAACCGACTTCCACCTCTTCAGTTCAGAGTCGCTTGCGTGAAGGCAGACGTATCATCATCTGGGCCGCCCCTTGTCGAGCTAAAAGGGATCAGCAAGCGTTATGGCGACCTGCTCGCCAATGACGGCATAGACCTGTCCATCGAGCCGGGGGAGATCCATGCTCTGCTCGGCGAGAACGGCGCCGGCAAGTCGACCCTCGTCAAGATCCTTTACGGCGTCATCGAGCCCAGCGCGGGCGAAATCCGGTGGGAAGGACGGCCCGTCACCATCGGCTCCCCGGTCGAGGCGCGGGCGCTCGGCCTGGGCATGGTGTTTCAGCACTTCTCGCTCTTCGACGAGATGACCGTTGCCGAGAATATCGCCGTCGCCCTTTCCGGCGAGTGGAGCCTTGCCACGGTCCGCAGCAAGCTCGGGGAGATCAGCCGCACCTACGGGCTCGCGCTCGACGCAGACCGCGCCGTCTGGACCCTGTCCGCGGGCGAGCGCCAGCGCATCGAGATCGTCCGGTGCCTCCTGCAGAACCCGCGTCTCCTGATCCTCGACGAGCCGACTTCCGTCCTGACTCCGCAGGAGGCCGAGCACCTCTTCACGACCCTGGACAAGCTTTCCGCCGACGGCTGTTCGATCCTTTACATCTCCCACAAGCTCGAGGAGGTGCGTCGTCTCTGCCGCCGCGCCACCATCCTGAGGGCCGGGCGCGTGGTCGCGACCATCGATCCGCGCGCGAGCACCGCACGGGAAATCGCCGCGCTGATGGTCGGCAACGAGGTCGGCGAGATCCGCACCGATGCGCCGCATGTCCCCCGTGAGGAGGTCCTGCGGGTCGATCACCTCGACATGCCGCCCGCGGGACTCCACGGGCAGGCCCTGAAGGACATCAATCTCGTGGCACGGGCCGGCGAGGTGGTGGGCATCGCCGGGGTCGCCGGCAACGGACAGAGCGAGCTCTTCGCGGCGCTTTCCGGCGAGAGGCTGTGCGACCGCGCCGATGCGATCGCCATCGCGGGCCGGCCTTGCGGCACCCTGGGCATCGATGCCCGCCGCCGTCTCGCCGCCGCCTTCGTACCGGAAGAGCGTCTGGGCCATGCCGCCGCTCCGACCCACCGCCTGAGCGAGAACACGCTGATCTCGCACGCCGCGACCGAGGTGAGCCGGTCCGGCTTCATTCTTCTCAACGCCGCCAAGCGGCTCGCCCGCACGATCGTCAAGAGCTTCGACGTGAGAACGCCGGAAGTCGACCCTCAGGCGCGCAAGCTCTCCGGCGGCAACCTGCAGAAATTCGTCATCGGGCGTGAAATCATCCGCAAGCCGAAGCTCCTGATCGTGGACCAGCCGACCTGGGGCGTGGATGCGGGCGCGGCGCGCCTCATCCGCCAGTCTCTCGTCGATCTCGCCCGCGACGGCAGCGCCGTCGTGGTGGTCAGCCAGGATCTCGACGAGCTGTTCGAGGTTGCCGACCAGATGGCGGTGATCCACCAGGGACACCTGAGCCCGCTGAAACCTATCGGCGCATGGACCAAGGAGGCGGTCGGCCTTGAAATGCTAGGCGTGGCTCAAACTCCAGGGGGCGCTCATGCGGTTTGAGCTCACCCCCCGCACGACCGTTTCTCCCGTCGCCCGCGCCGTTGCGCCGGTCGTGGCGTTCATCGTGTCGTTCCTCATCGCAGGCTTCGTGATCTGGCTCATGGGCCGTTCGCCCATTGCGGCCTTCAACGTCTATGTGCTGCAGCCTCTGAGCGATCCCTGGTCGCTTCAGGAACTGCTCGTGAAGGCGACGCCGCTCGCCCTGATCGCGATCGGCCTGTCCTATTGCTTTCGCGCCAATCTCTGGAATATCGGCGCCGAAGGCCAGTATGTCATGGGCGCGGTCCTAGGGAGCTGGCTCGCGCTGAAGACCCATGGAACCGATGCCGGTTTCTGGGTGCTGCCGCTCGTGCTGATCCTCGGCATCATCGGCGGCGCGCTCTACGGGCTCATCCCGGCCGTTCTGAAAACGCGTTTCGGCGTCAACGAGATCCTGACGAGCCTCATGCTCGTCTATGTCGCGCAGCTCACGCTCGACTATCTCGTGCGCGGTCCCTGGCGCGATCCGAAAGGCTTCAACTTCCCGCAATCGGTCACCTTCGACCCGTCGGCGACGCTGCCGCCGGTGATCGAGGCGAGCCGCGTGAATTACGGAACGGTCTTCGCCCTCATCGCGGTATTGGTGACCGCCGTCGTGCTCGGGCGAACCCTGTTCGGCTACCGCCTGAAGCTCACGGGCGATGCGCCGCGCGCCGCCCGGTTCGCGGGCTTCAGCTCCAAGGCGACGACCCTCGCGGTGTTCGCCATTTCGGGCGGCCTCGCCGGACTGGCGGGCATTGCCGAAGTCTCCGGGCAGATCGGCCAGCTTCAGCCGTCGATTTCCCCCGGCTACGGGTTCACGGCCATCACGGTGGCTTTCTTAGGCAGGCTCAATCCCTTCGGAATCCTGGTGGCGGCGCTGGTCGTCGCGCTCACCTTCATCGGCGGAGAGAGCGCGCAGATCCTTCTGAAGCTGCCGCTGGACCTGACACAGGCCTTCCAAGGGATCCTGCTGCTCTGCGTCCTGGCGGCCGACGCCCTCGTCAGCAACCGCATTCGTCTCGTGACACGGGGAGGGGGCAAGTGACCACCTTCGAGGCCATTCTTCTCACCATCGTCACGGCATCCACGCCGCTCCTCATCGCCGCCCTGGGCGAGCTCGTGACGGAACGGTCGGGCGTCCTCAACCTCGGCGTGGAAGGCATGATGATCATGGGCGCGGCGTGCTCCTTCGCCGCCGCCGTGACCTTCGACTCCACGCTCATCGGCGTGCTTGCCGGGATCCTGGCCGGAGTCGCGATGTCCGCGCTCTTCGCTTTGGCCGTGCTGGGCTTTGCCGCGAACCAGGTCGGCTCGGGGCTGGCCCTTACCATCTTCGGCATCGGCCTGTCCGGCCTGATCGGAGCGCCTTTCGTGGGCGCGCGACGCGATCCGATCGCGCCCTTGGACATCCCGGTTCTGAGCGACCTGCCGGTGGTCGGACGCCTCTTCTTTGAGCAGGATCTCTTCGTCTACGGATCCATCGCGCTCACGGTGCTGATCGCGCTCTATCTCGGCAGGACCCGCTCCGGCCTGACCCTTCGCTCGATCGGCGAGAACCATGGATCGGCGCACGGCCTGGGACTTCCGGTTCTGCGGGTGCGTTTCCTCGCGATCCTGTTCGGCGGAGCCTGCGCGGGTCTCGCCGGAGCCTATCTGTCGCTCGTCTACACGCGGTTCTGGGCTCCCGGTATGACGTCGGGACGCGGCTGGATCGCGCTCGCGCTGGTCGTCTTCGCGGCCTGGCGCCCGGCCTGGGTGCTGGTGGGAGCATACATCTTCGGCACGGCCACCGTGCTGCAGCTCCATGCCCAGGCGGCCCAGTTCGGCGTGCCGGCCCAGGCGCTGTCGGCGGTCCCATATCTGGCGACGATCCTCGCGCTGCTGCTTCTGTCTCTGCGGCATGGACGGGCAATCGGAGCGCCGGGATCTCTCGGAGTTCCTTTCGTGCCTGACCGGTAATCAAACTGATGTTATTCTAGCCACGAGAAGTGTTGCCAGAAACCTTCTGAACTGCCAGGGATACGGAACCTTAACGTGGGGGAGCGAGCATGCTTTCAAGGACAATCATCGGGGCTTTGGCGGGCGCAGCCGCTATGGCTCTTTTCGCAGGTAGCGCGGGCGCGCAGGAGAAGCTGAAGGTCGGCTTCGTCTATGTCGGCCCGGTCGGCGATTTCGGCTACAGCTACCAGCACGATCAGGGCCGCAAGGAGATGGAGAAGGCTCTCGGCGACAAGGTGGAGACCACCTACGTCGAGAACGTGCCGGAAGCCGATTCCGAGCGCGCCATCGAGCAGCTGGCCCGCACCGGCCACAAGCTGATCTTCACGACCTCGTTCGGCTTCATGGAGCCGACCCTGAAGGTCGCCAAGAAGTATCCGAACATCAAGTTCGAGCACGCGACCGGCTTCAAGCGCGCCCCCAACGTCGCGACCTATGCCGCCAAGTTCCACGAGGGCCGCTACATCGCCGGCCAGATCGCGGGCAAGATGACGAAGTCCGGCACCATCGGCTATGTCGGCGCCTTCCCGATTCCGGAGGTGATCTCCGGCATCAACTCGTATTTCCTCGGCGCGCAGTCGGTGAACCCGAACGTGAAGCTGAAGGTCGTGTGGGTGAATTCCTGGTTCGATCCAGCGAAGGAAGGCGACGCCGCCAAGGCTCTGCTCGACCAGGGCGTGGACGTGATCACGCAGCATACAGACAGCCCGGCTCCGCTCCAGGCCGCCGAGGCGCGCGGCAAGCTGGGCTTCGGCCAGGCCTCCGACATGGAGCGCTTCGCTCCGAAGGCTCAGCTGACGGCGATCATCGACCACTGGGGCGACTATTACATCCAGCGCACCAAGGCCGTTCTGGATGGCACCTGGAAGTCGGAGGACACCTGGGGCGGTCTGGACGTCAACATGGTTCAGATGGCTCCCTACAAGAACATGCCTGACGACGTGAAGAAGATGGCCGAGGAAACCGAGGCCGCGATCAAGACCCACAAGCTCAACCCCTTCAAGTGCCCGATCGTCAGCCAGGACGGCAAGGAGGTCGAGTGCAAGGGCAACGGCGCGCTCTCGGACGAGCAGATCCTGAGCATGAACTTCTACGTGAAGGGCATCGACGACAAGATCCCGCAATAAGCGGCGGGACTTCCCGGATCACCACGAAGGCAGCCAAGAGATTGGCTGCCTTTTTCGTTTGAGGCGCCTATAAAGGCCCCCTGACGAGGAGGGCGAGAATGGCCGAGCAAGAAGCGATCCGACCGCGTGAATCCGATGTCCTGATCGTGGTCGACGTGCAGTATGACTTTCTCCCGGGCGGAGCCCTGGCCGTGGCCGATGGGGATGCGGTCATCAGGCCGATCAATCGGCTGGCGAAGGCGTTCCGGCATGTGGTCCTGACGCAGGATTGGCATCCGCGTGGGCATGCTTCCTTCGCATCGAGCCATTCCGGCCGGAAGCCGTTCGACATGATCGACTTGGCCTATGGGCCGCAAGTGCTGTGGCCGGACCATTGCGTTCAGGGGGCGCCGGGCGCGGAGATTTCCCGCGACCTCGACATTCCCCACGCGCAGCTCGTCATCCGCAAAGGCTACAATGCGGGCATCGACAGCTATTCGGGTTTCCGCGAGGCCGACCGGGCAACCGCGACGGGGCTGGAGGGCTATCTGAAGGAGCGGGGCTTCAGGCGCGTCTTCTGCGCCGGTCTCGCGACCGATTTCTGCGTGGCATGGACTGCCATCGATGCCGCGGCTGCGGGTTTCGAGACCTATCTGATCGAGGATGCCTCACGGGCCATCGATGCGAATGGCTCCTTGGCGAGAGCCAGGAACGATTGGAACGCCGCAGGCGTGCGCACGATCGCGAGCAGTCAGATCGAGGGACCTCTTAACTGACGGATTTTCGTCATGCCCGGCCTCGTGCCGGGTATCCACGTCTTTGTCTGCACTGCGGTTCTAAGACGTGGATGGCCGGGGCAAGCCCGGCCATGACGATGAGGAGTGCGAGGACCTGGGCGGCTCCTTAAACCGCCGTCCCGTGCAGGTCGTATTCGTCTGAAGCGTCGATCTTCACATTGACGATCTCGCCCGGCTTCAGCGGGGTCTTCGACGCCACGTAGACGACGCCGTCGATTTCGGGCGCGTCGTATTTGGTGCGGCCAGTAGCGACGGTGGCGCCCTGTTCGTCGATGATGACTGGCAGCGTCTTGCCGACGCGACCCTTGAGCAGCTCGGTACTGACCTTCTGCTGGGTCTGCATGAACCGGTGCCAGCGGTCTTCCTTGACCTCGTCGGGAACCGCTCCGGCGATGTCGTTGGCGGGCGCGCCCTGGACGGGCTCGTACTGGAAGCACCCGGCGCGGTCGATCTTGGCCTCCTGAAGCCATTGCATCAGGAAGTCCACATCCTCCTCCGTCTCACCGGGGAAGCCGACGATGAAGGTGGAGCGGATGGCGAGATCCGGGCAGATCTCGCGCCATTTCCGGATGCGCTCCAGGGTCTTCTCCTGGTTGCCGGGGCGGCGCATGGCCTTGAGCACGCTCGGCGAGGCGTGCTGGAAGGGGATGTCGAGATAGGGAAGGATCTTGCCCTCCGCCATGAGCGGGATGATCTCATCCACGTGCGGGTAGGGATAGACGTAGTGCATGCGCACCCACATGCCGAGCTCGCCCAGTTCCTTGCCGAGTTCGTAGAAGCGCGTGCGGACCTCCCGGTCCTTCCAGAGGCTCGGCTGGTATTTGATGTCGAGGCCGTAGGCGCTGGTGTCCTGAGAGATGACCAGCAGCTCCTTCACGCCGGCCCTGGCGAGCTTCTCGGCCTCGCGCAGCACATCCCCGATGGGGCGGCTGACCAGGTCGCCGCGCAGCTTGGGGATGATGCAGAAGGTGCAGCGGTTGTTGCAGCCCTCGGAAATCTTCAGATAGGCGTAGTGACGCGGGGTCAGCTTCACCCCCTGCGGCGGCACGAGATCGACGAACGGATCGTGCGCGGGAGGGGCGGCTTCGTGAACGGCCGACACGACGGATTCGTAGGCCTGCGGGCCCGTGATCGCGAGCACGTTCGGGAAATGCTCGCGGATCTGCTCGGGCTCGGCGCCCATGCAGCCGGTCACGATGACCTTGCCGTTCTCGGCCATGGCCTCGCCGATCGCCTCGAGGGACTCGGCCTTGGCGCTGTCGAGGAAGCCGCAGGTGTTGACGATGACCACGTCGGCCCCGTCGTGTTCTTTGGTCAGCTGATAACCTTGAGCGCGAAGCTGGGTGATGATGCGCTCGGAATCGACCAGGGCCTTCGGGCAGCCCAGGGATACGAACGAGACTTTGGGTGCGGGAGCATTCATCCGCGAAATTCCACTCTTAGAGGCGATACGGACATTGGGAAGGCGCCCGTAGCGGGGCTTCGGTGCAAAATCATGGCAAGGGAGCCCGTGAGCGGGCGCACGGCGCAGGCCGCCCGGCGCGCTGCGAACCCGGTATCTCGGGCACTCCGAGAGGACCTTCTCAAGTTGATGTCACGCCCTGCGCAGTCGCTCCGGGTGAAGGAGCGCACGACCGAGACGCGGGATTGCCTTACAACAGAGGACCCGTCTTTACAACACCGGACAGATGCGCCGCCCCCGGAGCCGGGACAGCATAAGGCCTTGAACGGCCTAGGTTGTTCCGCCGCGATCCGCGGCGTGGGGCGAGGGGCGACCCTTGACGCCGATCAACGTTTCCGTGGCCAAAGCGTTTAAGACCTGACGCAGGGACGACGGCAAGAGGAGAGGATATTGCGGATCGCAGTCTTCAGCACGAAACCGTATGACGAGCGCTTTCTGGAGGCGGCCTGTACGGGGACCGGACACCGCCTGACCTTTTTCGAAGCCCGGCTGTCCGTTCAGACGTGCGATCTTGCCGCGGAGGCCGATGCGGTCTGCGCCTTCGTCAACGACGACGTGAGCGCCGAGGTGCTGGCCGCTCTCAGCGCCCGAGGAATCCGCCTCGTCGCCCTGCGCTCGGCGGGGTTCAACAACGTGGATCTCGAAGCGGCCAAACGCCTCGGAATCACGGTCGCCCGGGTTCCGGCCTATTCTCCCCACGCGGTCGCCGAGTACACGCTCGCCCTGATCCTTGCGCTCAACCGCAAGACCCACCGCGCGTACAATCGCGTGAGGGAAGGCAACTTCGCGCTTGAAGGGCTCCTGGGCTTCGATCTCGCGGGCAAGACGGTCGGGGTCGTGGGAACGGGCAAGATCGGCGAGGTGATGTGCCGGATCCTGAACGGGTTCGGGTGCCGGGTGATCGCCTTCGATCCTCTGCCGAACCCGGTATGCCTCGACATGGGCGTGACCTACGTGCCGGTCGAGGACCTGTTTGCCTCGTCCGATATCATCACCCTCCATTGCCCGCTCACGCCCGCGACGCGCCACCTGGTCGACGAGGCGGCTCTGCAGCGCATGAAGCGCGGCGTGATGCTGATCAACACGAGCCGCGGGGCCGTGATCGATACGCAGGCCGTGCTGCAGGGGCTGAAGGACGGGGTGATCGGCTATCTCGGTCTCGACGTCTACGAGGAGGAGGCCGATCTGTTCTTCGAGGACCTTTCAGCACGCTTTATCGACGATGACGTCTTCGCGCGGCTGCTCACCTTCCCGAATGTGCTCATGACCGGGCACCAGGCCTTCTTCACACAGGAGGCCCTGACGAACATCGCCGAAACGACCATCGCCAACGTAACGGCGTTCGAGCGCACCGGCAGGGCGACCTACGAAGTCTCCGTTGAAAAGATCGCGCGCTAAGCAGCCTTGGCCACGGCTCCGAGGAGCGCCATCACATGGCCTTCGCCCCATGTCGGCAGCACGAGCCGGGCATAGCCTCCGCTGGGAGCGCGAAAATATGTCGGCCTCTTCTGCGAGACCGTCATGCGGCACTGCTCCGTGAATTCCTCCAGGGGCGGGCTCTGCGCCATCTCGTCGGAGAATTCGCCCGCGAGAGGCGCGCCGTAATCCCGGATGATAGCCTCGCCGGCGGTCTCGAACCGGAACCTGTCGGGATTCTCGAAAGCGGTCAGGAGTATGAGGGAGGACGACAGATCGGGCAGGCGGGACAGGTCGATGTCGTCCGAGAACGGCATGGAATTCTCGCCGCGGATCAGGTCCTTCCAGTAATCCAGAAGCTTCGCGAGGTCGGGTTCGAGAGTCCCGGGCAGCGTAGAAGAAAGAGCCGATGACATGTCCTGTCTCACCATGACGTTCGAGGGGTCCACGAGAGGCAAAGCTCCGGCCCGGATGTAGGTTTCCCGTCTCATGCGGGTAGGGGCTTCCTGTCGCATGCCCTATAACAATTTGGCGGATGCAAGCAGATGGAGGCCAGGAGCGTGCCGGATATCGTAACGATCACCATGAACCCGGCGCTCGACGTTTCGACGAGCGCAGAGGCGGTGATGCCCACGGACAAGGTCCGCTGCGGCGCCGTTCGGCACGATCCGGGCGGCGGAGGGATCAATGTGGCTCGCGTGGTCCGGACTCTCGGCGGGGCAGCCCTGGCCGTCTTCCCAGCGGGCGGTCCGACAGGCGCGATGATCGAAGAACTTCTCGGCGGAATGCACATTCCGACGCGGCGGATTCCCATCGACGGCGTCACGCGGGAGAGCCTGACGATCGACGAGCGCAAAAGCGGCCTTCAATATCGTTTCGTCATGCCCGGGCCTGAACTGAAACCGGACGAGCGCCGGGCTTGCGTGGATGCGCTGGCCCACGCCGCCGAGGGGGCACGCATGGTCGTTCTCAGCGGCAGCCTTCCTCCCGGCGTGTCACCGGGTTTCGTGCAGGAGGCGTCCGATCTTTCCAACCGGCTGGGCTGCCGCTTTGTGCTGGACACCTCCGGAGAGGCCCTGCGCCACCTGAGATCCGGCGCATATCTGGTCAAGCCCAGCATTCGTGAACTCCGGGAATGGCTCGGCCGGGAGCTGCGCAGCGAATCCGAGCAGGCCGAGGGGGCCTACGAACTGATCGCCCAAGGCGTTTGCGAAGTCATGGTCGTCTCCCTGGGCGCCGACGGAGCGCTCCTCGTGACCCGGCAGGGATACGAGAAACTCGCCTCCATCGACATTCCCGTCCACTCGGCGGTGGGAGCAGGGGACAGCATGGTTGCGGCCGTGTGCTTCGGGATCGTCCAAGGGCTCGACTTGCGCCATGCGGTCCGCCTCGGGATGGCAGCAGGTGCCGCGACGCTGATGACCCCCGGAACGGGGCTCTGCCGGCGCGAGGATGTCGAGCGCCTCTACGGGCAGCACATGGCCTCGGCGCCCATCGGTCCCCTGAAGGCCATCCCGATTTCCTGACGCGCACGAGTCCATGCTTAAGGACGACATGGAGAGATCAGTGTCCGCCATCGCACCTTATCTGCCCCACGCGCGGATCGCCTATTTCTCCATGGAAATCGCCCTCAGGAGCGAGATGCACACCTATTCCGGCGGGCTCGGCGTCCTGGCCGGCGACACCGTTCGGTCTGCCGCCGATCTTCAGCTCCCGATGGTCTTCGTGACGCTCGTCAGCCGGCAGGGTTATCTGCAGCAGGAAATCGACCTGAAGGGGCAGCAGGTCGACCACGCCGACGCATGGGAGCCAGAGCACTGGGCGACACCTCTCCCCGATGTCCTCGGTGCAACGATCGAGGGGCGGGATGTCTGGGTTCGTCCTTGGCTCTACGAATGGACATCGGCGCGCGGGCACACGGTGCCCGTGATCCTGCTCGACACCCATATCGATCGGAACGATCTTCGCGATCGCGGGATCACGCACAGGCTCTATGGTGGCGATCAGGCATACAGGCTCAAGCAGGAGATCGTCCTCGGCATCGGCGGCGAGCAGGTCCTGAGGACGCTGGGATTCACCATCGACACCTACCACCTCAACGAGGGACACGCCGCCCTTCTGCCGCTCGCGCTGTTGAAGCGCGGATCGCAAGGCGCATCGGGAGATGACGAGGTCGAAGCTGTGAGGCGGCGCTGTGTCTTCACGACGCACACGCCGGTCGAGGCCGGGCATGATCGTTTCGACTATGAGGACGTGAGCAGGGTTCTCGGGGACTTCATCGCCGCTGACCGGTTGAAGGCGCTCGCCGGAGAGGACCGGCTCAACATGACGCAGCTCGCGTTGAATCTGAGCGCCTATGTGAATGGCGTGTCGGCGCTCCATGCCGAGACGACGCGGCGCATGTTCCCTGAATATCGCATTCATGCCGTCACCAACGGCGTTCATCCGGGGCAATGGACACATCCGGCCTTCGCGCGCCTGTTCCGCCGGATCTCGCCGGATTGGGACGTGCAGCCGGAAACGCTCGCGGGCGTCGTTCATCTCCAGGACGATGACGTCTGGAGCGCCCACATGGAAGCCAAGGATGACCTGATCGCCCTGGTCCGGGAACGGACGGGAAGGCGCCTCGACCGCGATCGTCCGATCATCGGATTTGCGCGCCGCGTGACGGGGTACAAGCGGGCCAGCCTGCTGTTCAGCGCGTGGGACCGGCTGATGGACATCTACCGGCGCCATCCGTTCCAGATCGTCGTCTCCGGCAAGGCTCACCCCCGCGACGAAGGGGGAAAGCAACTGATCCACGAGATCGTGAGGCAAGCGCATCACGCGGCGATCCCGATCGTCTTCGTCCCCGGCTACGACATGGACATCGCAAAGCGCATCGTCGCGGGTAGCGACATCTGGCTGAACACGCCTCTGCCTCCGCTCGAGGCTTCCGGCACCAGTGGAATGAAGGCGGCATTCAACGGCGTTCTCAATGTCAGCACCTTGGACGGGTGGTGGCCTGAAGGCTGCGTTGAGGGCGTCACCGGATGGGGAATCGGGCCGGAGGGAGATTTCAGCGAACATGCCCGGATTCTGCATGAGAAGCTGGGGGGAGCCATTCTGCCGCTTTACACGGAGGATCGCCATGGCTGGATCGGCATGATGAAGCAGGCCATCGGCAGGATCGGCCCGGTGTTCAATACGCAGCGCATGATGAAGGCTTACGCTAGAGAAGCCTATCTGATGCGCTAGGGCCCGCACAGAAATTCCGGTCCGCATGCCGCCGACCTGTTGACGGCGAAGCCCGGACCATCCTGAATGGTATCCTGCGGATTGGGAAAATCCTTTGGCATGGATCAAACCGCGCACGGTCAGGGCTGAGTAGAAAGCCGCATCCGCTCCCGTCGGAGCTCGTCGTCACAGAACAGGTGTGTCTTGCCGCTTCGCATTCACTTTCATGGCGCCGCCCATGCCGTTACGGGCTCCTGCTTTCTTCTGGAAACCGATCAGGCTCGCGTGCTGGTCGATTGCGGCATGTTCCAGGGCGCGAAATCCGAGAAGGAGCTGAACTACCGCTCCTTTCCCTTCAAGCCATCGCGGGTGGACGCCCTGTGCCTCACCCATGCCCATATCGACCATAGCGGCCTCGTTCCGAAACTCGTGAAGGCCGGGTTCGTAGGGCCGATCTACGCGACGCCCGCGACGGCGGATCTCGCGTCCATCATGCTCCCCGATTCCGGTCATATTCAGGAAATCGAGGTCAATCAGCTCAACCAGCGCAACAGCCGCCGCGGACGGCCGACGGTCACGCCGATCTATACCGCTGAGGACGCCGTGGCTTGCCTCGATCGGTTCCGGACTGTGGCTTACGGCCAGTGGCAGGCCGTGGCCCCGGGTTTCAGGGCCCGCTATTGGAATGCGGGGCATCTGCTCGGCTCGGCGTCCATCGAGATGGAGGTCGCGGCAGGCGAGGGCGACAAGCCGACCCGGCTTCTGTTCTCGGGCGACATCGGGCCCGATTTCAAGCTCCTGCAGCCGGAGCCGGAAGGTCCCCGCGATCTCGACTACGTGATCCTGGAATCGACCTACGGCGACACGGACCGTGCGGGCATCACCATCGAGCGCCGGCGCCGGATGTTGCGGGACGAAGTGAAGGCCGCCATGAGGCCGAGCGGCGTCCTGCTCATTCCATCCTTCGCGGTCGAACGGACGCAGGAGCTTCTCGTCGATCTCCTGGAACTGATGGAAGCGGGTGAGCTGCCGGAGATTCCCGTGTTCATCGATTCGCCCCTCGCCACGAAGGCCAGCGCGATCTTCAAGAAGCATGCCCGTGAGCTGCGGAGCGGCGGCGATCTGGTGCAGGCGCTGGGAGCGCACTGGGTTCACTTCACCGAGAGCGTGGAACAGAGCAAGGCGATCGATCGGATTCACAGCTTCCATATCGTGATCGCCGCGAGCGGCATGTGTGAGGCCGGCCGCATCCGGCATCATCTCAAGGCGTGGCTCTGGCGCGAGGAGGCGACAGTCCTCTTCGTCGGCTATCAGGCCCAGGGCACCCTCGGGCGCATTCTGCAGGAAGGCGCGTCCCAGGTCCGCATTCAGGGGGAGGACATCCGTGTTCGGGCAAGGATGCGCAGCCTCGATCTCTATTCCGGCCACGCGGACGGACCGGAACTGACGACTTGGCTCACCGAACGCTCGCCCGTGCGACGGGGCGTCTTCCTTGTCCACGGCGAGGAGCCGTCTCTCATGGCCCTGCGTGATTCTCTGAACGGCGCCGTGCCCGGGCTGAACGTGACCATTCCGGAGCTCGACGACATCTACGAGCTGTCAGGGGACAGGGCCGTCCAGGTCGACGATCACGAGCGGCGTCTGGAACCGGCGGCCGTCGGGCGTCAGGATTGGAGCAACGATTACTCGCGGCTTCTGCTCGACATCAACGCGGCCCTCGACAAGGCGGCGGACAAGCGGGCGAAGGATGTCATCCTTCGGCGCCTGCGCCGCGCCCTGAAGGAGGATGCCGCCGAGGTTTGACGGAGATCAAGGTGGGGGAAGCGCGCTCCGCTAGGCTTTGGCTTGGCCGCCCGAGGACGGAGAACGGCCGGACCAGGAGGACGCCATGCTTTACCATATCACCCTGCATCTTGCCCGGTGCAAGGATTACCCCGAAGGGAGCGCGCGGTTCGGCTACGAGATCACGGCTCCCCTCGATGCGGCGGGCCTGCTGGATGCCGCCGAGTGGAAGGATAAGCGGGATCAGTGCCGCGTCCGGCGATTCTGGGGAGAGGAACGCGATCGGTACGGCTATCTGGTCCACCGTCCCGGCGGGGCGGGAGGGGCCACCTGGGTCATCGACTACGACCCCAAGCGTGCAATCGACGACGAGGCGGGGTATCGTCTCAACAAGCATCGTTTCGTCGAAGGGGAATATGTTTCCATCCAGGACGAGGATGAGGAACTCCACACCTTCCAAGTGGTCGAGGCGCGGCCGTTGAAAACGGCCGAGAAGGTTTGAGGAGCACTGGTCATGTGGCGCGCGTGCATCGCCGTTTTCGCCGTTGTCCTAAGCGTTCAGGCTGTTCCGGCCCAGGAGGGCCGGATCCAGCGCGGGCGCACATTCGTGCAGACGAACTGCGCCATGTGCCACGCGGTCGGACGCATCGGCGAAAGCCCGTTGCGGGAGGCGCCGCCGTTCCGCACCCTCAAGAAGCGTTACCCGATTGAGGATCTGGCCGAAGCCTTGGCGGAGGGCATCATCACGGGCCATCCCTCCATGCCCGAATTTCAGCTCGACGCCGCCCAGGTCAACGACGTGATGGCCTATCTGGAATCGATTCAAGAGTAACCTGCACGTCCTTCCGACAGTCGGAAGGGCATTGGGATTCGGGAGACGGAGTACGACATGTTTGGGTGGATCGCGCGGATCATCATGATTGTGGCGGGCGTGGTCACAGGCCTGTTCCTGGCAAAAGACGCGCCTCTTTTCGGGACGGTGCAGACGATGGTGATGCTGCTGCTGATCGCGTTGGCCGTCGCGGCGCTCGCATTCTGGCCCGAGAACTGGTCGTCCCGGCGGCGACGGACCCGTTGAGATGCCGAGATAGAGAAGGCGCAGCCGGATATGGCTGCGCCCTCTCTTTGTCCGGGATCTGCGCGACGTTTCCTCTTATCGCCCCCAGCGGAGCACGAGCGGCTCGAGGCGGCGGGCGATCTCGACGAGGCCCTTGCGGGTTTCGGGATGCAGCGGCTGGAGCGGATGGCGGACGAAGTCCGACCTGATCACGCCGCCTTCCTTCATGAGCGCCTTGGCGGCGGACAGTCCGCATTGCCGGTTCTCGTAGTTGATCAGAGGCAGCCAGCGCTCATAGGCTGCGAGCGCCTCTTCCCGGTTGCCCGCGAAATAAGGATCGATGATCCGGCGAATGCCGTCGGGATAGCCGCCGCCCGTCATTGCACCGGTCGCGCCCGCATCGAGATCGGCTATGAGGGTGATCGCCTCCTCGCCGTCCCAGGGGCCCTCGATGGCATCCCCGCCGAGCGCGATCAGCTCGCGGAGCTTGTTGGCCGTGCCCGCGACCTCGATCTTGAAATAAGAGACATTGGCGATCTCCCTCGCCATCCGCGCCAGTAAGGCCGGTGACAGGGAGGTTCCCGCCATGGGTGCGTCCTGAATCATGATGGGAATGGCGATGGCTTCGGAAACGCGGCGGAAGAAGTCGTAGATGCCCGCTTCCGAGACGCGCAGCGTCGCCCCGAAGAACGGCGGCATGATCATGACCATGGCAGCGCCCGCTTCCTGCGCGCGGCGCGAGCGGTCGGCGCAGATATCGGTCGAGAAATGGCTTGTCGTGACGATGACGGGAACCCGCCCCGCCACATGATCGAGCACCGTGTGCATGACCGTCTCGCGCTCGGAATCGGTGAGCAGGAACTGCTCGGAGAAATTGGCGAGAATGCAGAGACCATCCGATCCGGCATCGATCATGAAGTCGATGGCCCGCTTCTGCCCCTCGAGATCGAGTTGGCCGTTGTCGCCGAAGATGGTCGGCGCGACCGGATACACACCGCGATAGGGGCGGACTGAAGACCTGCCGAGCGAGGACATTTTCTCTCCCTGTAAGCTGATTGACGTTATGGCGTTAATGGTTGTCGCGTGGAACGGGCGCTCCCGTCTTTCCGACCAGGAAATCGAGATCGGCGCCCTTGTCCGCCTGCATCACATGATCGACGTACATTTTCACGTAGCCGCGTGTGGCGTGAGGCGCCGGGGGCGTCCACGCGGTGCGTCGGCGTTCGAGCTCCTCCGCCTCCACATGGAGATGGAGGCTGCGCGCCGGGACATCGAGCGTGATCAGATCACCATTGTGCACGAGGGCCAGGGGCCCGCCTGCGGCGGCCTCAGGGGCGACGTGGAGAACGACGGTGCCGTAAGCCGTGCCCGACATGCGCGCGTCGGAGATGCGGATCATGTCCCGCACGCCCTTCTTGAGCAGCTTCTGGGGCAGGGGCATGTTCCCGACCTCCGCCATGCCGGGGTAACCCTTCGGGCCGCAATTCTTCAGCACCATAACGCAGGTTTCGTCGATGTCGAGGGTGTCGTCGTCGATCCGATCATGCAGCTCCTCGATGGTCTCGAACACCACGGCGCGGCCGGTATGCTGCATCAGCTCGGGCGAGGCGGCGGATGGCTTGATGACCGCGCCGTTTGGCGCGAGATTGCCGCGCAGGATCGCAATGCCGGCTTCCGGCTTGAAGGGTTCCTCGAACGTGGTGATGACCTCCCGGTTCCAGCAGGGGGCGTCCTTCACGTTCTCCCAGATCGGCTTGCCGTTCACGGTCGGCGCATCCTTGTGGAGCAGGCCTCGCTCGCCCAACGTGCGCAGCACCACCGGAAGGCCGCCCGCATAGTAGAAGTCCTCCATCAGGAAGCGTCCGGACGGCATGAGGTCGACGAGACAATGGATGTCCCGTCCGAGCCGGTCGAAATCGTCCAGGGTCAGCTCGATCCCGGCTCGGCCCGCTACGGCGAGCAGGTGCACGACGGCGTTCGTCGAACCGCCGATGGCGGCCAGGGTGCGGATGGCGTTCTCGAACGCCTGCCGGGTCAGGATCTTCGAGAGGACGAGCTCCTCCTTCACCATCTCGACGATGCGTCGGCCCGCCATCCGGGCGAGATGATTGCGGCGGGCATCCGCGGCGGGGATGGCGGCATTCTCGGGAAGGCCGACGCCGAGCGCCTCCACCATCGACGCCATGGTCGAGCCCGTGCCCATGGTCATGCAATGTCCGGCCGAGCGGTTCATGGCGCCTTCGGCCTCGTGAAATTCCTGAAGGGTGATTTCACCGGCGCGCAGCTGCTCGCTCATGGAGATGATGTTGGTGCCCGAGCCGATATACTTGCCGCGATAGACGCCGCGCAGCTGCGGACCGCCGGACACGCCGATGGTCGGCAGATCGGCGGAGGCCGCGCCCATCAGCAGGGCAGGGGTGGTCTTGTCGCAGCCCATGAGCAGGACGACGCCGTCCAGCGGATGGGCGCGGATCGCCTCCTCCACATCCATCGCCGCGAGGTTGCGGAACAGCATGGCGGTCGGCCGCATGGTCACCTCGCCGAGCGAGGAGACGGGAAACTCCAGCGGGAAGCCCCCGGCATCGAGCACCCCGTATTTCACGTGCTCCGCGATGGTGCGGAAATGCGCGTTACACGGCGTCAGCTCGGACCAAGTGTTGCAGATCCCGATCACCGGCCTGCCCTCGAACTGGTCCTGAGGGAAGCCGCTGTTCTTCAGAAAGGAGCGGTAATAGAAGCCCATCTTGTCCTGACGGCCGAACCAGGCCTGGCTTCGCAACGGCTTTTTCTTTTCTTCATTCATATCGTGTCGCCCTAACAATCGCGGCAGCGGCCCAGGTAGCGCCCGTGAAATCTGCGACTTCGACTATCGTCGGATGGTTGCTACGGAATTGGCATATAATATTATAAATAGGGGGCTGTTAAGGCTGCTAAAGTCTAAAACTGACAAAGCAGTGGGAGAATGGCGCTTCGGAGCCAACGCCTACGCTCGTAGTGGCAGCAGCACGTAGGCCGGCTGACAGGGAATCCCGTAGACCAGACGACCACCAGAATTGACATGCGGTCGAGTTTTCTGGCCGCCCTGGCCGGAACTGCCTTTTCTTTTGATGCCTCTGCAGGTTACTTCCTTGCAGCAACCGGGGTCGAGCTCGACATGATTGCGGCCGTCGTGATCGGCGGCATCGATCCGAACAAGGTAGGGATTAAGACAGCCCATGGTTTTGGCAAACGATCTGCAGAAGCCTGCGAGGACGCGGTCGGCCCACGATCTCGTGGCCCATGGTATCGGCCAGAACATCATGCGGGGACGCTTCCCCGTCGGCAGCATCCTGCCGGGCGACGCCGAGCTGATGGAGCTGTTCGGTGTCTCTCGAACGGCCCTGCGCGAGGCCTTGAAGACGCTTGCCGCGAAAGGGCTGATCGAGTCCAAGACCAAGGTCGGCACGAAGGTTCTGGACCGGAACAACTGGAACATGTTCGATGCCGACATCCTCGAATGGCATCTCGAACTCGGGGTCGACGCGAAGTTCTTAGGGTGGCTTTTCGAGATCCGCCAGACGCTGGAGCCTTTCGCCTGCGCCACCGCGGCCCTGCGGCGGAACCCGAAACAGCTGGAGACCATGCGGAGCGCCCTTCAGGCGATGTATGGCTGCGCGACCAACCGCCAGGGTTTCACCAAGGCCGATCTGACCTTCCATCAGGCCATTCTCGAAGCCTCCGGGAATCCCTTCCTCCAGTCCATCGGCTCGGTCATCGGGGCGGCGCTCGCCACATCCTTCACGATCAGCTCGCCCGTATCGAGCGACGACAGCTTTCGGAGGGTCATGGAGCAGCATCAGGCCGTCTTCGACGCCATTGAGCATCAGGCCCCTTCGAAGGCCAGCGAGGCCATGTCGTCCCTGATCATGCAGGCTGCCGAGCGTGTTCGGATCAAGCACAGCGAGTCTGCCCTCGCGACGATCGAAACCCACGCATTTTCAAGCGACTAAGGTTTTCTCCAGGTTCCGGCGGATGTCCGCGGAAACGGCTTGAGGCGCTTCTCTGTACCAAAATAGTATTATAGTATTATTGGGCGATTGGGCGCGTGACTTTCACGGGCAAATCGCCTGAGATGCGACCTGCAAGGGCTCCCGTAGAAGAGCCTGCTCGGGATGCCGGTCTTGGACGACGCTCCTCCGGATGAGGACCGCCTAAGCCGCCTAGGCCCGCCGTATCGGAACTCTAGATATGAGCCGGCACAACCATGGACCGCTCGGCTCGGCCATAGGACCATAAGGGAGAACGACCTTGAGGACTTTCACGACTGCTATCGCAGCGCTGGCGATCGGAGCTGCGGGCCTTCTCAACCCGGCCTTGGCTCAGGACAAGGGCACCGTCGGCGTGGCCATGCCGACGAAATCGTCGGCGCGCTGGATCGACGACGGCAACAACATGGTCAAGGCGCTGAAGGAGAAGGGCTACAACGTCGACCTTCAATACGCCGAAGACGATATTCCGAACCAGCTCGCCCAGATCGAGAACATGATCACCAAAGGCGTGAAGGTGCTGGTGATCGCCTCCATCGATGGCACCACCCTGTCGGATGCACTGCAGCAGGCGGCCGACAAGGGCATCAAGGTCATTGCGTATGACCGCCTCATCCGCAATTCGAAGAACGTGGATTACTACACGACCTTCGACAACTTCCAGGTCGGCGTCCTGCAGGGCGGCTACATCGAGAAAGCGCTGGGCCTGAAGGACGGGAAGGGGCCGTTCAACATCGAGCTCTTCGGCGGCTCGCCCGACGACAACAACGCCTATTTCTTCTATAACGGCGCCATGTCGGTGCTGGAGCCCTATATCAAGAGCGGCAAGCTCAAGGTGCAGAGCGGCCAGATGGGCATGGACAAGGTCTCGACCCTGCGGTGGGACGGCGCTGTCGCCCAGGCGCGTATGGATAACCTGCTCTCCGCCTATTACACCGACAAGCGCGTGGACGCGGTCCTGTCGCCCTACGATGGCCTGAGCATCGGCATCATCTCCTCGCTCAAGGGCGTCGGCTACGGCTCCGCCCAGCAGCCCATGCCTGTCATCACCGGCCAGGATGCGGAAGTGCCTTCGGTGAAGTCGATCCTTGCGAAGGAGCAGACCCAGACCGTGTTCAAGGACACCCGCGAACTTGCGAAGGTCACGTCGAACATGGTCGATGCCGTTCTGTCGGGCAAGCAGCCTGAAGTGAACGACACCAAGACCTATGAGAACGGCGTGAAGGTCGTCCCGGCCTATCTGCTGAAGCCGGTCAGCGTCGATGCCTCAAACTGGAAGGATGTTCTGGTCGGCAGCGGCTACTACAAGGAAGATCAGTTCAAGTAAGGCTCGAAATGGTGAGGGGCCCTGCGCAAGGCGCGGGGTCCTTGCTCGTTTCTGAAAGGCTCCGCGCCTTGTCCTCGAGTTGCCTGAGGTTTGAGCGATGAATGCGATCCTTGAAATGCGAGGGATCACCAAGGCGTTTCCGGGCGTGAAGGCGCTGGACAACGTCAACATCACCGTGAAATCCGGCGAGATCCATGCGCTGGTCGGCGAGAACGGCGCCGGGAAATCGACCCTGATGAAGGTGCTGAGCGGAGTCTACCCGCATGGTTCCTATTCCGGAGAGATCATCTACGAGGGTCAGGAACGCCGCTTCAAGGGCATCGCCGACAGCGAAGAGCTCGGCATCATCATCATCCACCAGGAGCTTGCCCTCGTGCCGCTCCTGTCGATTGCCGAAAACATCTTCCTCGGGAACGAGCGGGCGACATACGGGGTCATCGACTGGTCGGCGGTTTTCGCACGCACGAAGGAGTTGCTCAAGGTCGTGGGCCTCGACGAGTCCCCCGACACGCTGGTGACCAATATCGGCGTCGGCAAGCAGCAGCTCGTCGAGATCGCCAAGGCGCTTTCCAAGCGGGTCAAGCTGCTCATCCTCGACGAGCCGACCGCGAGCCTGAACGAGAAGGACAGCGACGCGCTGCTGAACCTTCTCCTGCAATTCAAGGCCAAAGGAATTTCCTCGATTCTGATATCGCACAAGCTCAACGAAATATCGAAGGTCGCGGATTCCATCACAGTGCTTCGTGACGGCGGCACGGTCGAAACGCTGGATTGCAGGGCCGAGGCGGTCTCTGAGGACCGGATCATCCGCGACATGGTCGGGCGGACCATGGCCGACCGCTACCCCAAGCGGCAGGCCAACATCGGCGAGACGATCTTCCAGGTGGAGAACTGGTCGGCCCATCATCCACTTCATTCCAGTGTGCAGGTGGTCAAGAACGTCAACCTGCATATCCGGCGCGGCGAAATCGTCGGCATCGCGGGCCTGATGGGGGCAGGGCGGACGGAATTCGCCATGAGCCTCTTCGGCCGGAGCTATGGCCAGAACATCTCCGGTCGGGTGCTCCTATACGGCAAGGAGATCGATGTCGGAACGGTACAGAAAGCCGTTGCGGACGGGATCGCCTACGCCACCGAGGACCGGAAAACCTACGGCCTCGTTCTCGAAGAGGACATCCGCAAGAACATCACCCTGGCGAATCTGGAGGGGGTATCGAGCAACCTCGTCATCGACGACATGAGGGAGCTTGCCGTCGCCAACGACTACCGGGCGAAGATGCGGATCCGTTCTTCCAGCGTGTTCCAGGAGGCGGTGAACCTGTCGGGCGGGAACCAGCAGAAGGTCGTCCTGAGCAAGTGGCTCTTTTCCGATCCGGAGATCCTGATCCTGGACGAGCCGACCCGCGGGATCGATGTGGGCGCCAAGTACGAAATCTATACGATTATCAACGGTCTGGCCGAGGCCGGTAAGGGCGTCCTCATGATCTCGTCCGAGATGCCGGAGCTGCTCGGCATGTGCGATAGGATCTATGTGATGAACGAGGGCGCGATCATCGCGGAGCTCGACGCCGCCGAGGCCTCACAGGAAAAGATCATGCATGCTATCGTCAAGTCGGGGAGGCGCTGAGATGGATACGAGAACCACCGACGAGCTTCACGTTCCCCAGCAGACATCGTGGTTCGAGTTCGTCAAATCCCACTTCCGCGACTACGGAATGCTGCTGTCGCTGCTCGCGATCATGCTGTTCTTCCAGGTCGTGACCAACGGCACCCTCCTGCGTCCGCTCAATCTCACGAACCTGGTTCTGCAGAACAGCTACATCGTCATCATGGCGCTCGGCATGCTGCTCGTCATCGTGGCGGGGCACATCGACCTCTCGGTCGGCTCCATCGTCGGTTTCGTCGGCGGCCTGGCCGCAATGATGATGGTCCGCTGGGGCTTCGATCCTGTCACGACGACGGTTGCATGTCTCGCCGTCGGCGGCCTGATCGGCGCGGCCCAGGGCTACTGGGTGGCCTATTTCAAGGTGCCGTCCTTCATCGTGACGCTCGCAGGCATGCTCGTGTTCAAAGGGCTGACGCTGGCCCTTCTCGGCGGCATGTCGGTCGGTCCGTTTCCGGTGGTCTTCCAGCGCCTCAGCTCCGGCTTCATCCCCGACGTCTTCGGCGGGGAGGGCTTCAACTACACCTCCCTGTTCCTCGGTGTGGCGAGCGTCGCAGCACTGGTTTATTTCAGCGCCCGCAGCCGGGCGAACCAGCTCAAACACAACGTGGCGACCGCGCCTCTCGGCCTTTTCGTTTTCAAGAACGCTCTTCTCGCCGCCCTCGTCATCGCCTTCTGCTATCTGATGGCGACCTATCGCGGCCTGCCCAACGTTCTCGTCATCATGGCCGTGCTCATCGCGCTCTACGCTTTCGTGACCAACCGCACGACAATCGGCCGGCGCATCTATGCCCTGGGCGGAAACGAAAAGGCGGCGAAGCTCTCGGGCATCAAGACGGAGCGCCTGACCTTCCTCACCTTCGTGAACATGGGAGTGCTGGCGGGACTGGCCGGCCTCATCTTCGCCGCTCGCCTCAATACGGCGACGCCGAAGGCCGGCCTCGGGTTCGAGCTGGATGTGATCGCGGCCGTCTTCATCGGCGGTGCATCGGCAACGGGGGGCGTCGGAAAGGTCACCGGGGCCGTGATCGGCGCTTTCGTCATGGGGGTTATGAACAACGGCATGTCGATCCTCGGCATCGGGATCGATTACCAGCAGGTCATCAAGGGCCTGGTGCTCCTGGCGGCCGTGTCCCTCGACGTCTACAATCGTAAGAAGTGATACAAGAACCCCCGCTTCCACAGCGGGAGTTCGACTTTGTATGGCGGTCCTGCCGCCTTGCCTTTCGGGAGGGAAGGGCGCATCTGGGCCTGCATGCGGAATGGAGAACGCTTATGACCAAGAACTATATTGCGGGCGAATGGGTTGCTGCGTCCGAGGCCTCACCGAACCTCAATCCGTCCAATACCAATGACGTGATCGGCGACTTCGCCCGTGCTTCGGCTGCCGAGGCGCAAGCTGCCATCGACGCGGCCTATGATGCCTTCCCCGCCTGGGCGCATTCCTCCATCCAGACCCGGCACGACATCCTCAAGGCCGTGGGCGACGAGATCCTGGCCCGCAAGGAAGAGCTCGGGCGCCTGCTCTCGCGCGAAGAGGGCAAGACCCTGCCCGAGGGCATCGGCGAGGTCGCCCGCGCCGGCCAGATCTTCCAGTTCTTCGCTGGCGAGTGCCTGCGCATGGCAGGCGAGAAGCTGCCGTCCGTCCGCCCGGCCATCGACGTCGAGATCACCCGCGAGCCAGTCGGCGTGGTGGGCCTGATCACGCCCTGGAACTTCCCCATCGCGATCCCAGCCTGGAAGATCGCTCCGGCGCTCGCCTACGGCAACACGGTCGTGTTCAAGCCCGCCGAGCTGGTGCCGGCCTCGGCCCATGCATTGTCCGAGATCATCATCCGCGCCGGCGTTCCCGCAGGCGTGTTCAACCTGGTGATGGGCAGGGGCTCCGTGGTCGGCGAAGCGATGCTGCAGAGCCCGAAGGTGGCGGCCATTTCCTTTACCGGATCGGTGCCGACGGGACGTCGCGTGGCCCAGACCTGCATCACGACGGATCCCATGAAGAAGGTCCAGCTCGAGATGGGCGGCAAGAACCCGATGGTCGTGCTCGACGACGCCGACCTGAAGGTGGCGGTCGAATGCGCCGTCAACAGCGCGTTCTTCTCCACCGGCCAGCGTTGCACCGCCTCCTCGCGCCTGATCGTGACGGAAGGCATCCATGACCGGTTCGTTCAGGCGATGCAGGAGCGCATGCAGGGCCTCGTGATCGACGATGCCCTCAAGAGCGGCACCCATATCGGACCGGTGGTGGATCAGAGCCAGCTCGACCAGGACCTGAAGTATATCCGCATCGGCCAGGAAGAGGGCGCCAAGCTCGTGGCGGGCGGCGAACTCCTGAAGCGCGACGCGCCCGGCTTCTATCTGTCGCCGGCGCTGTTCACGGGCGTGGAGAACACGATGCGCGTGGCGCGCGAGGAGATCTTCGGGCCCGTTGCGACCGTGATCAGGGCCAAGAACTACGACGAGGCGCTGGAGATCGCCAACGACACGCCGTTCGGCCTGTCTTCCGGCATCTGCACCACGAGCCTGAAATACGCCGGCCACTTCAAGCGGCATGCGGAGGCTGGCATGGTGATGGTGAACCTGCCGACGGCGGGCGTGGATTATCACGTGCCGTTCGGCGGCCGGAAGGGCTCCTCCTATGGTCCACGCGAGCAGGGCCGCTACGCGCAGGAGTTCTACACCACCGTCAAGACCGCCTATACCTTCGACGGCAACGGACCTTACGTGCCGAAGACGAAGGGAAGCGAATAAGCTCGGCTTGCGGGGGCGTTGCAGCACTGAAGCGCTGCAACGCCCGGACTTCCCCGTATCAACGACGAGAGTTCCATGACCCAGACGATTTACGGCTCCCTGAAGGGCAAGACGGTTCTCATCACCGGGGGCGCCAGCGGAATCGGCGAGAGCATCGCGCGCTCCTTTCATGCGCAGGGCAGCAAGGTCGCCGTTCTGGACTATGACGCGCAAGCCGGCGAGGCGCTCGCGAAGGAGCTCGGCGGGCGGGTGCAGTTCGAGCACAGCGACGTCCGCGACATCCCGGCCCTACAGGCCGCCATCCGCCGCGCGAGCGAGGCTCTCGGTCCGATCACTGTTCTCGTCAACAACGCGGCGCGGGACGATCGCCACACGATCGATCAGGTCACGCCGGACTATTGGCGGGAGCGGTTCGCCACCAATCTCGACCACCAGTTCTTCGCAGCCCAGGCCGTGTTGCCGGATATGGAGAGGGCGGGCGAGGGATCGATCATCAACATGGGCTCCACGAGCTACATGGTGAGCGACGATTCCTTCGCAGCCTACAAGACCGCGAAATCTGCCGTGGTCGGCCTTACCCGCGCCCTGGCCCGAGAGTTGGGTCCGAAGAATATCCGCGTGAACTGCATCGTTCCGGGCTGGATCATGACCCAGCGCCAGATCGATCTTTGGCTCACTCCGGAAGGCGAGCAGGAGCTGCTGAAGCGGCAATGCGTCAAGCGCAAGCTGGTGCCGCAGGATATCGCGAATTTCGCGCTTTTCCTCGGTTCCGACGATTCGAGCGCGATGTCCGCCCAGACCTATCTGGTGGACGGCGGCTGGGTTTGAGCCCTCCGGGTGCCAATGCCGCATCGCTCGAAAGCCGGCCCACGGGCCGGCTTTTCATTTCGGGCCCAAAGCGCCGTCGCAAGTTTCCCGCAAGCATGAGATCCCAAGCTCGTCCCAACGAAACGGATTCGTTCTGGGGGACTTTCGAATGGCGACCTTGTTGACCTGTGCGGTGATTGCCTCGATGGCAGGGCTCATCATTCCGCCGACCTTCAAGATCATGAGCCTTGATCGCGATGCCAGGATGGCGTTGCGGCGCGGTGGGACGGCATTCGCTCCCGAATAACCCCGTGCCGGCTCTGAAGCCGTGACTCCTCGTCCTGTATGAGGCATTGCCGGGAGCCGCCTTGCGCCCCGCTCGCCCGCCGGTCACGCGGGCGGGAATTTATTCTGATTCCAGGCTGATGCCGTCTCGGGTCCAGTTCCAGACCGTGTAGAGAGCGCCGTTGCGATCGAGAACATAGACGTTGTGGTCAGCCGACGCCCCGGCGCGGTAGGCTGAGGTCACGGCGAATCTCAGGGCGGTGGTCCGGAAGTGGAAGGCGCCGAGGTCCCGGCCCTGATGGAGAACAGACCAACGCCTGTCGCGGTATGCAACGCAGTACGCTTCGTGGGGCATTCAGGCTCCTCCGAAGTAATTTCGTCGTCGAACGGTGCGAGTTTGCTAAACGCCGTTGGCGGTCGGCGCAACCCTTTGATCGCGTTTCTTTAGCCGCAGGGAGTTAAGGATGTGTGGATGCGCGGCATGGCCGGTCCCGGGCCGTGCGACAGAATCAAACCCGAACGACGTTGAGCGCCAAGCTCAGGAGGCCGATGCCGACCGCCAGCACGAAAAGATCGCAGATCTTTGCGAGCGCGTCGGTGCCGGGATGTGAATTTCTATCGGGCATGGCAAAACCTTAACCAAATTTCGGCGAGCTAGGCAATAATGCTTAAGGTTAATATTCTTCTTCCATTAACGTCCGCTTTACGCCGACGGCTCCTGGCAGACATCGACCCATTCCGCCGCGACGAGGGCCGCCATACGCTCAGGGCGGATGCGCACGGCTGCATGGATGGAGCCGGCGGCGGGCACGACTTCCTCGAAAGCCTTGAGAGAAATATCGCAATAGACCGGTAACGGTGTTGCGAGTCCGAACGGGCACACGCCTCCGACAGGATGTCCTGTGAGCGACTGGACCTGCTCGGCATCCAGCATCGATGCCTTGCCGCCGAAGGTTGCCTTCACCTTTCGATTGTCGAGGCGGGTGTCGCCGCGGGTCACGACCAGGAAGCTCCGGTCGCCTACGCGGAGCGACAGGGTTTTCGCGATCCGCCCCGGCTCCACCCCATGGGCTTCTGCGGCTTGCGTCACTGTAGCCGTGCTGGTTTCCATCTCAACAATCTCGATGTCCGGTGCATTCTTCGAGAAGAATGCACGTACGGATTCAAGGCTCATTGCTCGCGACTCCCAAGTGGGTGAAAGGGCACGGCAGGAATACACAACGTCTTCCGGCAAAGGAAGACGTCTCACGTCTATCCGTGAAACATTGTGGCGCGGGAGTGTTTTTCGTTGCGTGTCCCTGTTCCGATTACTGGAAGACGATCCAGCCGATCAGCAGGAGGGGTGCGACGACGCCGAGCGTGAACGGCACGATGTGGTGGGCCATGGCGAGCATCCTTTGACGATCGTTCTTCCATGACGGAGGGGCATCGGTCGGTGAGGTGCCGCACATGGCCGAACGGGGAAGGTGAGCGCAGGCAAGGAGAGATCTTTGTAAAACGGACGTCGGGCACGCGGTGCCGTGATTGCCTGACTTCATAATCCCGGTGCATTCTCTTGCGCTCACGGATAGGGCACACTAGCTTCACCCGCTTCGACAACGTGCGCCTCTGCAAGAACATTCGGAATGCCGCTTCTGTCTCCTGAACAATGCCGTGCCGCTCGCGGCCTCCTGGACTGGACCCAAGAAGATCTGGCGGAGCGCGCCAATGTCTCGCGCAGTACCATCCGCGATTTCGAGAACGGGCGTCACTCGCTGAATCCCATGACGGCAGCCCAGGTTGTTGCCGCTTTCGAGTGCGGCGGAGCGCAATTGATCCCGCCCGGTGACGCTGGGCCTGGTGTGCGGTTCAGAAGACCGACCGGCTAAACCATCGGATGTGAAAAGTGGGACCCAGCTTTGGGGTCTGTCCGATGTTCACGCTCCTTGTGTGGAATCGGCTTTCTTCTTCGGCCGGTCCGCATTTGCGAACGGCGAACCAGATCCAGTTCGCCGTATTGTCTCGTCCGTTTCAGTTCTTCTCCGGCGGAACGGCGTCCTCCACGTCATCGGCCGGCGGAACGTCGCCGCTGCCTTCCGTGCGGTCGCGATAGAGTGCGGCACGGACGAGGAGCGTCAATGTCACCGGGGTGGTCAACGTGACAAAGACGGCGATGAGGATCTCATGGAGGACAGGGCGAGCCTCGATCACACTGAAAAAGAGGGCTGATCCCGCCAGAATGCTGGCCATGCCGACAGTCGTGCCGAGCGTCGGTGCGTGAACGCGCGCATAGAAGCTGCCGAGCCGAACGAGGCCGATGGAGCCGATGAGAGTGACGCTCGCCCCCAGCAGCACGAAAAACGCGGTCAGCAGCGCGGCCCATGTGGGCAATTCACCTGCCGCGCTCATTCGATGACCTCGCCACGCATGAGGAACTTCGCGAGTGCGACGGTCGCGACGAATCCGAGGAGCCCCATGATGAGCGCTGCCTCGAAGTAGAACATGTTGCCAACCCGAATCCCGAAAGTCAGCACCATCAGGAGCGCGTTCACGTAGAGCGTATCCAGTCCCAGGATGCGATCCTGTGCGCGCGGCCCGAAGATAAGGCGATAGGTCGCGCAGCACATGGCGAAGCCGAGCATCACCTGTGCCGCGAGGATGGACCATGAAAGAACGAGATTGCTCATTCGAAGATTTCCATCAGCAGGCGCTCGTAACGGTACTTGATCGTTTCGATCCACACGGTTTCGTCGATGAGATCCAGCACATGCAGCAACAGGGTGCCTTTCGCGGCGTCGTAGCTCACCCAGATCGTTCCAGGCGTCGACGTAATGATGATGGACAGAACCGCGAGCCCGTGACGGCTGCGCATATCGAGCGGAATGGTCATGAAGCCTGCGTTCGCACCGGGCTCACTGGGACGAACGATGATACGCGCGACGGCGATGTTCGAACGCAGAATGTCGAACAGCACCAGGCCCAGCAGCCGCAGGGCCGCAAAAGGGCGGCGGATGCGAGGCTTGTCCGGTCTGAGCGCCGCCATGGCCCACGAGCTCAGAACGGCGAGCACGCTGCCGAGGATGACATGTCCGGCCGACAGGGACTGGTTCAGGAGAAGCCACAGGACAAGGATCGCAGCGGAGAGAAGCGGGAAGGGCAAAAGCCAGCTCATGGGCTTCTCTCCTTCTGTCCGCCGTCAGTCTTCGGCAGCGGCAGCACGCCATCGACATAGGTCTGTGGAGAGCGCAGGCTCCGGGTGGTCTCATCCATGTAGCGCATGACCGGACCACCGGCGACGGTGAGGCCGAGGCAGAGGGCGAGAAGGCAGAGAACCGGTGCAATCTCGATGACCCGGACCCTGGGGACGCTATCGTCCAGACGCGCCCAGAAGCTGCTGATGCCGGTGCGTGTCATCGCAATCAGGGTCGCAAGACCCGAGACGATCAGCAGCGCGATCAGCACCCATGTCTGCGTGGCGATTGCGCCTTTGGTTCCCAACATCGCTGCCATCATGGCGAATTTGGCGATAAAGCCGGACAGGGGCGGCAGGCCCGCCAGGAGCAGGGCACACGCGATGAAGCTTCCACCCAGGAGAGCAATGGTCGCTGGGATCGCGACACCGACTTCCTCTTCGAAGAGGTCGTCTTCCCCATAGGCCTCCATCGTCACGGCCAGCACGTCGGCACCGGGATCGCGCATGCGTTCGACCAACTCAACGAGCAGGAAGAAGGCGGCAATCGCCAGGGTGGAGCTGACGAGATAAAACAGCGTCGGCCCGATGATGGCGTTGTTGCCCGTGCCGATGGCTGCGACGAGGGTTCCCGACGAGATGAGGACACTGCACCCGGCCAGACGAGGGAGGGACTGCGAGGCCAGAACGCCGACGGTGCCGAAGACGATGGTCAGCATGCCTGCGAGAAGCAGCCAGACACCGCCAAACCCCGCCAGAGCCCCGGCATCCGATCCGAATATCAACATCCAAAGACGCAGGACCACATAGATCCCGAGCTTGCTCATAATCGCAAAGATCGCCGCCGCGGGCGCGGAGGCTGCCGCATAGGTGGTCGGGAGCCAGAAATTCAGCGGCCACACACCTGCCTTCATCAGGAAGGCTGTGCCGAGGATCGCGGCAGCGGTCGCCAGGAGAGCGGCGTCTCCGGGTGCGAGATGCGGAATCCGCGCGGCGAGGTCTGCCATGTTGAGCGTGCCGGTTACGCCGTATGCGAGGCTCGCGCCGATCAGGAACATCAGCGAGGCCGTCAGATTGATGGCGATATAGGCGAGGCCGGCCCTGACGCGAAGCAGTCCGGCTCCATGGAGGACGAGCCCATAGGATGCCGCCAGCAGCACCTCGAAGAACACGAAAAGATTGAAAAGGTCGCCGGTCAGAAACGCCCCGTTGAGTCCCATGAGCTGGATCTGGAAGATCGTGTGGAATCTCGGTCCGGCACGATGCCACCGCGCGAGCGAATAGAGCAGCGATGCGAGACCGAGCACGCTCGTCAGTACCAGCATGAGTGCGGACAGGCGATCCAGCACGAGCACGATGCCGAAGGGGGCGGGCCAATTGCCCAGGCGGTATACGAGGACGGACGAAGCGTCCGCGGCAGCGGGCGTCGCGTCGGCGAGGCGCAGCAGAGTGATCGAGATGATCAGCAGCCCGACCGTCGTCGCAATTCCGATCGCGCCCTTGAGGACACGGTGACGCTCGTCGAGAAGGAGCATCACCGCGCCTGATACGAGCGGCAGCAGGATCGGCAGAATAATCAGATGATCGAGCCAGGTCATCCCTGCCCGTCCTCCCGGCCGTCGACGTGATCGGTTCCCGTGAGGCCGCGCGACGCCAGCAGAACGACCAGGAAGAGGGCGGTCATCGCGAAGCTGATGACGATGGCGGTGAGAACGAGCGCCTGCGGCAGCGGGTCCGCATAGAGCGCCGGATCTGTGGCCTCGGCATTCTCGAGGACCGGAGCTGCGCCGATCCTCAGCCGGCCCATGGCGAAGATGAACAAGTTCACCGCATAGGAGAGCAGGGACAGCCCGATGATGACCTGAAACGTGCGGGGGCGCAGCAGCAGCCAGACGCCGGAAGCTGTCAGGATGCCGACCGCCAGCGCGAAGATGAGCTCCATCATGCGTCGTCCCTCACAGGCGAAGGTTGCGGGGATGGCAGCGGCGCACGGGGCGTGCGGGGGCTGCGGACGGACTGGTGAGCCAGCGCAATCAGAATGAGAACCGTGGCGCCGACCACAACGGCAAAGACGCCGAGGTCGAACAGGAGCGCGGTGGCTGCGGGTACCTTCCCGATGAGGGGCAGTTCCAGATACTCGAAATGGGAGGTGAGGAAGGGATGCGCGAACGCCCAAGCCCCCGCGCCGGTAAGGGCGGCGCAGAGCAGTCCCAGCCCCATCCAGCTGATGGGAAGAATGCGTAGCCTTGCCTCGACCCACCGGGTTCCGCCCGCCATGTACTGGAGGACGAGAGCGATCGACAGCGTGACGCCGGCCGCGAAGCCGCCGCCTGGCAGGTCGTGGCCGCGCAGGAAGAGATAGATCGCAAACACCCCGATGACCGGGAAGAGCCACTGCATGATGACGGATGGGATCGCGAGATAATCCGAGAGCGTATCGCCGACGGCCCGATCCGGGCTCGCATCGTCGTAGGCGTCCTGCATCTGCTGCTGCTCGGGAGCGTCAACGCTCTCTGGAGCGGGTCGGAACCTCCGAAGCAGAGAGAAGACGGTGATCGCCACTACGGCCAGGACCACGATCTCGCCAAAAGTATCGAAACCGCGGAAATCGACGAGGATGACGTTGACCACGTTGCGTCCACCACCCTCCGCGTAAGCGTTCTCGATGAAGTATCGTGAAATGGTGTTGGGCAGAGGCTGCGTGAGCATCGCGTAAACGATCAGCGACATGCCTGCGCCGGCCGCGATCGCCAGGGCGAGATCGCGTCCGCGACGCAGTCGCGCGCGGAACCCGACGAAAAGACCCTCGTCCGCCATCTCGAAGCGTTTCGGCATCCAGCGCAGACCGAGAAGGAGAAGCACAGTGGTGACGATTTCGACGAGGAGCTGGGTGATCGCGAGATCCGGCGCCGAGAACCAAACGAAGGTGACGCAGGTGACCAGCCCGGCGCCCCCCATGAGAACCATGGCGGCGAGACGATGGTACTTGGCTTGATGGGCCGCGCCGACGGCACAGAGGCCGCCGACGATCCAGAGCAGAAGGAAGGCGGGATCGAACTCCGTGCCGACATGGGAGCCTCCTTCGAGGCCGTGCTGGTAGAGAGGCCAGAGCGCAGCCAGCACGGCGAAGGCCACGAGCAGGCGCAACTGCGGCTGAAGGCGCTGCGTTCCCATCATCCGTTCGATGGAGCGCGCCCAGCGCCATGAGACCGCGACGAGAATGCGCTCGAAGATGCGCTGGCCTTTAAGCCGCCGCATGAGCGGGGGGCCGTCGATGCCTTTGGCGAGATAACCCTGCAGCATCCAATAGAGGAGAATGCCCACCGCGAGAGCGATGACGCTCATGAGCAGGGGCTCGTTGAACCCGTGCCACACGGCGAGGCTGTAGTAGGGCGTGTCGGGGCCGAGGACCGCTCTCACCGCTGCCGAGAGGAAAGGCTTGATGGTCAGCGCCGGCACAATGCCCACGAGCAGGCAAACGAGGACGAGAAGCTCGATGGGAAACCGCATCCAATGCGGCGGCTCGTGGGGCGTCCGCGGCAGGTCGGTCGCCGGCTTGCCGAAGAACACGCCATGGATGAATCGCAAGGAATAAGCCACGCTGAAAGCGCTGGCGAGCATCGCGAAGTAGGGCAGGGAGTGGTCGAGAAGCGAATCGACGTGGAAGGCCGCGGCCTCGGCGAAGAACATCTCCTTCGACAGAAAGCCGTTGAGCAGAGGCACGCCGGCCATGGCGGCCGCGGCGACCATGGCCAGGGTTGCCGTGATTGGCATGAAGCGGAACAACCCATTCAACTTCCGGATGTCGCGGGTGCCGGATTCGTGGTCGATAATGCCCGCGGCCATGAAGAGCGACGCCTTGAAGGTCGCGTGATTGATGGTGTGGAAGATCGCCGCCACCGCCGCGAGCGGACTCCCCAGCCCAAGCAGCAGCGTGATCAGGCCGAGATGACTGATGGTGGAATAAGCGAGAAGCCCTTTCAGATCCTGCTGGAAGATGGCTGCATAGGCGCCGAGCAGCAGCGTGCTGAGGCCCGCCGTCACCACGATGTAGAACCAGGCTTCCGTGCCTGAGAGAACCGGCCAGAGCAGGGTGAGGAGGAACACCCCCGCCTTCACCATGGTCGCGGAGTGGAGATAGGCCGAGACCGGTGTCGGCGCCGCCATGGCCTGGGGCAGCCAGAAATGGAACGGGAATTGGGCGCTCTTGGTGAGGGCCCCCAGAAGGATCAGGATCAGTGTGGGCAGGTAGAGATCGCTGCCGCGGATGCGTGCTCCTGATGCAAGCACCCGATCGAGATCGTAGCTGCCGACGATATGGCCGAGCAGGAGCACGCCGACGAGCAGGCACAGCCCGCCCGTGGCCGTGACCGTCAGGGCCATGCGCGCTCCTTCGCGCGCGCTCGCATTGTGATGCCAGTAACCGATGAGCAGGAAGGAGAAGAGGCTCGTCATCTCCCAGAAGAAGACGAGCTGAACCAGGTTGCCGGAGAGCACGATGCCCAGCATCGCGCCCATGAAGGCGAGGAGGAAGGCGAAGAAACGGGGCACCGGATCGGCCGGAGACATGTAGTAGCGCGCATAGAGCACGACCAGGAAGCCGATGCCGGTGACCAGCATGGAAAACAGCCAGGTGAAGCCGGTCAGTCTCAGCGTGAAATCCAGCCCCAGCGTCGGCAGCCACTCGACGCTCAGGCGCAGCACTCCGCCGTGGCTGACGGCGGGATATTGGGCGGCGACGAGGACCGTCCCAGAGAAAGCAATGGTTCCGGCCAGGAAGGCGGCGCCATTCCTGGCGTCCTGCCGCAGGAACGCAGCGACGAGGCTTCCGACGAACGGAAGGAGGACGATAGCCAGGAGAGGCATGTCAACAGGCATAAGGTGAGCGATCTCCTTCCGGGTGGGGAGCGCGGGGGGAACTCCGAAATGGGTGTTATGCCGCCCAATATGGTTGACGTCCTTTGCCGGAAGCAAGGCCGCCGTCCAATAAAATTGGCGTTATGGCCGAGTTGGAGGCCTCGCGGCGTCCGCAGATCCACGATGATCTCGATGAATAAGGTTATATCATGTGGAATGTGAGCTGCGTCGGCAGATTTCCGGAGGAGGCGCTCATGTCGAATAGACGGTTCGCGAAGGCTCTGTTGCAGGGAGCGGTCCGTCCGGACCGCTCCCGATTCGACATGCATTGGTCTTCGTTTCAGCGAAGCGTTCGCCGTCACTCCGCCGCAGCTACGCTGTTCACCTCGCCCAGCCGCTGCAATGTCGCCGCATCGAGATCCCGGGTCACGGGTATGCCGTTCTTGTACTGAAACTCTTCGATGGCTTGCCGCGTGCTCGGACCGATGACACCGTCCGCAGAGAGCGGGCCGTAACCGAGTTTGGTGAGGGCCTTCTGCGCCGTCGAGATCACGACCCTCTCCGGATCTTCCAGAGGAGCCGCCGATCCGGTCGCCGAAACGGCCGTTTGTTCAGCGTCCGGGGCCGAGCTGTCAGCGGCGTTCCGGGCAGGTTCGTCCGCCCTCATATCGTCACGGCGCCGTGTCAGTTCGTCGATCTCCTTTCGCAAGTCCGAGGCCTGCGATTGAAGAGATGCCAGGTCCGACTTTGCGGCCAGGGCCGTCTCGCGCTCGTGCAGAAACTTCATCTGACTCTGGGCAAGCGTGGAAACCTGCTCTCTGAGCTCGCGCTCTACCCTGTCGGATCGCTGGCCGGACAGGAACCACATACCCCAACCCGTCGCGGCTGCGATGGCAAGCGCCAGAATGAGAACATGACTGAATGTCCGCCGCTCGGCCACATACCTCGCCGTCATCTTTTCTCCTCATGTTTGATCGCTGATCCCGGTCTTGCGTAAAACTCTTCAATGTGGCCCGAAAGTGGCTGGGCAAACATGCTCCGAGAGCCGACACGCGAGCCATCAGTGGACTTACTTACGGATTAGCCACAAACGTCAGATCGTAGACGAACGACGAAAACGGGCTGCGTTCGAGAACGGAAGGTCATGGTTTGACCATGATTTCAGCTAGGTTAGCTCGATATCCCTCGTGCCGATCGAAACCGAATGTTGAAGGAACGACTGTGCTGCTGAAGCAGAAAGGAAATGGATCTCATGTGAGCCCCGCCCTCGTCGCCGTCCTGGCGCTTGCGGGAGTCTCGGGTTGGAGTCTGTCTCTCTATTCCATGTGGACCCAGGTCGGTCTCGAGGACCAGCTGCGCGTGCAGACGGCTGCACTGCATGCCTCCGAAGCGCAATACTCGGCTCAGCGCCAGAAGGCGGACGAAGACGCCAAGGAACTCGCAACCCTCCGGCAGGAGCTTTCACAGACACAATCGCAGATCCAGAACCTCACGGCGCAGGCCGAGCAGGCGAGCGATGAGGCGGCGAAGGCGCGAGAGCAGGTGGCCGCAGCGCAGCAGGGTGGTCTTTTCCCAGGCATCGGCATGTCTCAGGAAATCCTGAGCATCAAGCCACGCCCGACGAAAGAAGATGTCATGGCGGCGCAGCAGGCGCTGTCCCAGCTTCGTTTCGGATCGATCAAGGCCGACGGTGCGATGGGCCCCTCGACACGCGAGGCTATCGAGAAGTTTCAGCGCGCGGCGGGCCTTCCCGTCACGGGTGAACTCCATGCTCAGACACTCTCGACGCTCACGAGGGCGGCGAAGGTGATGGCGGCACAGAGCGACACCCCTTGAGCGATCTTACCCGGCCGGTTCCCAGGCCTTGAGGAATTACACGCCGCGTTCACAAGCTGTTGAACGGGCGGCAAGCCGCTGGGCACGTTGTCGAAATCGGGTTGAGCGTCGCTCCGCGGGGAATTCGGGCCCAAAAATTTACCAACGAGTAACCTCGCCTTGGAAGCTTGCGGGCTTCTGAAACCACCAAGGCGAGTATCTCGTAGATGAAGATCACAAGCACGGCCCTTGCATTCGTCGTCCTTTCAAGCACCTGCGCCTTTGCGCAGAGCCCCCGCATGCTCGGATCGAACGAACGCTGGAGTGCTTGGAAAACGAGGGAAAGTAACATTTCCGCATGCTACGTGTTTTCCGATGCCGCCTCGAAGAAGCCGGAACACCTCGATCACGGACGGGTGACGCTCTTCGTTCGCTTGCTCAAGCGAGGCGCGGTTCGCACGGAAGCCAGCCTGCAAACGGGGTATGACTTCGCCCCGACGGCCCTCCATGTCGATGTGGATGGCAAGAAATTCACGATGATCCCGCGCGGTAAATACGCCTGGTTGCGTCGCACCGAACGTGAATCCGAATTCGTCCGAGCCCTTGAGAAGGGGCGAACGGTCACCATCGAAGCGAGTTCGAGGCGCGGCAACAAGACGACATACAGCTTCCCGTTGAAGGGATTCACCGCTGTGTTGCGCAAAGCCCGCCAAGGATGCCGGTAATCCGTCCGCTTCTGCACGCGGTTCTTCGATCCTGGAGCCTCGGAACCGAAATGGCCTTCCACTTTCGGGGCCGATGTTATAGCGAGCCTGTCGAAGCACCAGGGTAGGAGCGGGCAGCGAATGGCGGAACAGGGCGAAGGTAGATTTTCCAGCGTGAGCGCGCTGGACGATTGGTCTCGGGATCACGCTCGGAGCGTTTTGCTCTCGGCGGTCACGGAAAAAGCGGACGACCTCGTCAAACTCTTCTACGACGCCCTTCTCGCCGACGAGGCCGCTTCGGCCTTTCTCAGCCACAACGCTGTGCACAATCGGCTGAGTCTGTCGCTGCGCAACTGGCTCTTGGATCTTCTGCAGGACGGATGGGACACGGATCGGTGCGCGTTCGATGATCGACAGCGGGCGATAGGCGATGTCCATGCCCGGATCAAGATTCCGATTCATCTCGTTCTTCAGGGCGCGTCCGTCATCAAGGAGGCGGTCTCGGCGGATCTCATGGCGCTGGACGTTCCCCGCGAGGTTCTTGCGAAGGCGATCATTCTCCTCGACCAGCGGATCGACTACGCCATGCGCCTGATGAGCCAAGCCTATGTGACGGGCATGGCGCGCCGGGCGCAGCTCGACGAAGCGTTCAAGCTGTTCGCCTTGGGTCAGGACATTACGCTCGAACGGGAAAGCCAGCGCGCCGCATTGATGGAGTGGAGCCAAAGCGTGCTGTTCTCCCTCTTCGGGAGCCAGGCGGGCGCCGACCTCAAGCCGATTTGCAGTTCGCCCTTCGGGCTATGGCTGCATCATCGCGCGAGTGTCATGTTCCAGGACATGCCGGCCCTCGAGAGCATCGAGAGCGCCATGCAGCAGGTCGACAAGGTGCTGCTCCCGAAAATCGAAGAAACCCGGACGACCAATGGGCTGGAGCTGACGGAAGCCCTCGGGCGGCTGCAGGCTCTCATCGAAGAAATGAAATTCCTGCTCGCGGACTTGTTCCAGAGTGTCGCCGGGCTAGAGAACGGGCGCGACCCTCTCACGCGAACATTGAACCGGCGTTTCCTTCCGTCCATTCTGAGTCGGGAGATTTCGATCGCGAGCAAGAATGGATCGCCGTTCACGGTTCTGATGATTGACGTGGATCGCTTCAAGCAGATCAACGACCGCTGGGGGCACTCCGCTGGAGACATGGTGCTGCGGCAAGTCGCCGAAGCCATTCTCGATACGGTGCGCCTGAGCGATTTCGTCTTCCGATATGGGGGCGAGGAGTTCCTGGTCGCGCTGGTGGAAACCGGCGCCGAGCCCGGCTTTGAAGTGGCCGAGCGGATTCGGGAAGCGCTCATGGCTCGGGAGATGCTTCTTCCGGATGGGGCGCATCTCACCATTACGGCTTCCATCGGACTTGCGACCCATGAGGGGCATCCGGATTACGCCTATTTGGTCGAGGCTGCGGACCAGGCGCTTTACCAAGCAAAGGAAAGGGGCCGAAATCGCACGGTGATCTCTGGAGAAAACACCCTGCAGGCGGTTCCTTAGCGCATCGTGCGGAAAAGTGGACCGGGTTTTCCGCTCGAACGATGCGCTCTTCAAGGGAGTGGAGCATCGGATGAGCCCCAAAAGTGCAGATCCACTTTTGGGTCCGATGCTCTAGAGCATCGTGCGGAAGAGTGGACCCGGTTTTCCGCTCGAACGATGCGCTTTTTTCAAGAAGGGAGCATCGGATGCGCGCTCGCTCTCTCTTCCGACTGTCAGGAAGTGGATAACCATTGTCGCGGGCCCGCTCCCGCGATCGCCTGTCCGGACAGGGCCCGGCAGAGATCTTCCATCGAAGCCAGATTGTGAATGGGGCGGAACTCATCCACATGAGGCAGCATCGCGCGGATGCCGGCGGCGCGCGCCTCGAATCCCTCGAAACGAAGGAGCGGATTGAGCCAGATCAGGCGACGGCTCGAGCGCTTCAGCCGATCCATCTCGAAGGTCAGCTCCCGTGTCACGTCCCGCTCGAGACCGTCCGTGAAGAGCAGAACGATGGCCCCTTGCCCGAGCACCCGGCGAGACCAGTGACGATTGAAATCGTGAAGGGCATGGGCGATCCGTGTCCCGCCCTCCCAGTCCAGCACGCGCTTCGATGCGCGGGCGAGGGCTTCATCCGGGTCGCGGCTCGTCAACTCCCGGCTGATATTGGTCAGGCGGGTTGCGAATACGAAGGAGTGAACCCGACGCCTCTTTTCCGCGATGGCATGCAGAAAATGCAGGAAGAGCCGGGAATACTCCGCCATAGAGCCTGAAATGTCGACGAGTGCGACCAGCGGCGCGTATCGCACGGCGGGAGAGCGATAGGCCAGATCGATCGCGGCGCCTCCTCCCCGAAGCGACCTCCGGAACGTCTTGCGCGGATCGATCCGGCGTCCCCTGGGATCCGGCAGGAAGCGGCGTGTCACCATCTGCTCCTGCGGCAGGGACATCTCGGCGATGAGGCGCTTGGCCGAGGCGAGTTCGGCGCCCGACATCTGCGCGAAGTCCTTCGTCTTGAGGATTTCGCGATCCGAGACGGTGAGGCGGGCCGAGAACTCGGTCTTCTCAATCGGCTCAGGTTCTTCCCGCCGTGGCGGCGTCAAGGCTTCGGCAACACGCAATGCGCCCGCCTGCGGCTTCTTCTCCTCCTGTCCTCCGGGAGCGATCGGCGACATCTGAGCAATAAGCTTCTCGATCAGTGCACGACGTCTCCAGAAGATCTTGAAGGCTTGGTCGAAGAGGATGCTGTGCTCATGGCGCTTTACGAAGACCGCGTGAAGCGTCCAGTAAAAATCCTCGCGCGTGCCGACCCGCGCCGCTTCGACTGCGGCAATCGCATCGAGAACCGTCCCTGGGCCGACCGGAAGACCGGCAATCCGCAGGGCCCGCGCGAAATAGGCGATGTTGTCCGCAAGCCGGCCTTCGCCCCTTACGGGGGTGTTCGTCACTCCGACCTCTCCAACGGAACGCGGACTCGGTCGAGCATCTCCTTCGCCCGGCTGCCCTGCATCTTCTGGATGTCGTCCTGGTATTTGAGCAGAACGCCGAGCGTATCCGAGACGAGGGCCGGATCGAGCGCTATCGCATCGAGTTCCACCAGCGCGGAAGCCCAGTCGAGCGTCTCGGCGACGCCGGGCGCCTTGAACAAGTCCTCTTTCCGGATCGCCTGAACGAAGGTGACGATTTCGTGAGAGAGCCGCTCGGGAGAATGCGGCACACGGCTCCTGAGAATGGCGAGCTCGCGCTCGGCATCCGGATAATCGACCCAATGATAGAGGCAGCGGCGCTTGAGCGCGTCATGAATTTCCCGGGTGCGGTTCGAGGTGATGATGACGATCGGCGGGTGTTCGGCCTTGATGGTGCCGAGTTCCGGAATGGTCACCTGGAAATCGGACAGCACTTCGAGCAGAAAGGCCTCGAAGGCTTCGTCGGTGCGGTCGAGCTCGTCGATCAGGAGAACCGGGGCTCCGGCCGTATCGGGCTCGAGGGCCTGCAGGAGCGGTCGTTTCACGAGGTATCGTTCTGAGAACAGGTCGCTTTCCAGCGTGTCGCGATCCACGGTTCCGCCCGCTTCCGCAAGCCGGATGGCCATCATCTGACCCGCATAGTTCCACTCGTAGACCGCCGAAGCGACATCGAGGCCCTCGTAGCATTGCAGGCGAATGAGGCTTCGCCCGAGCGCGGACGACAAGACCTTCGCGATCTCCGTCTTGCCGACGCCCGCTTCTCCTTCAAGGAAGAGCGGGCGTCCGAGCTTCAGCGCCAGAAAGAGCACCGTCGCGAGCGGACGATCGGCGACATAACCGGCGCGTCCAAGAAGTGCGAGCGTCTCGTCGATGGAACCGGGGCGGTCAGCCACAGCTTCGTTGCTCCTCAAGAAGACATGCCCGGGATGCCCGGGCATGCATGTGATTGCCTTAGCCCAGACCTGCAGCCCTGGATATCAGGGGCAAGGCCGGGGGGTTGCTCAGCTGCGGCCGGCCGCGGCCTGCACGGCCCGACGGGCCATGACTCCGACGAGATGGGCCCGGTAGGCGGCATCCGCATGGATGTCGTTGTTCATCTCCTCTTCCGATACCGGGATGCCGTCGAGGGCTTCGGGAGCGAAGTTTCGGCTGAGCGCCTCTTCCATTTCGGGCACCCGGAACACACCGTTGGAGCCGGCTCCCGTCACGGCGACCCGCACGCCATCAGCATGCTGGGCTACGAAGACGCCGACGAGGGCGTAGCGCGAAGCGGGATTGCGGAACTTGGCGTAGCCAGCCTTGGACGGGATCGGGAACGCGATCTGCGTGATGATCTCGCCTTCGTCCAAAGCCGTCGTGAAGATGCCCTGGAAGAAGTCGTCCGCGAGGATCTTCCGCTTGCCGGTGACGATCGTCGCATTCAATGCGAGGCACGCTGCCGGATAATCGGCGGAAGGGTCGTTGTTGGCGACCGAGCCGCCCATGGTGCCGCGGTTGCGTACATGCGGATCGCCGATCAGCTCGGCCAGCTCGGCAAGGGCAGGGATGGCCGAGCGTATTTCGGCCGAATTCGCAACCTCCGCATGCTTCGTCATCGAGCCGATGGTGATCGCGTCGCCGGAACGCTCGATTCCGCGAAGTTCCGCGATCTGGCCGAGATCGATCAGATTGGCCGGAGCCGCGAGCCGCAGCTTCATGGTCGGAAGAAGCGTATGTCCGCCGGCGAGGAACTTGAAATCCTCGAACTGGCCCGCAAGGTCCGCAGCCTGCTTGATGCTTGTCGGACGGTGGTATTCGAACGCGTACATCCCTGTCCTCCCTTATTCCGCCGCCATGGGCATGCGGGCCTTCTGCGCCGCCCGCCAGACCGCCTGGGGCGTTGCCGGCATGGCGATGTCCTCGTGGCCGAGGGCATCCGTGATCGCGTTGATGACGGCGGGCGGGGCGGCGATGGCGCCCGCCTCGCCGCAACCCTTGATCCCGAGCGGATTCGAAGGGCAGGGCGTCACCGTCATGCCGACCTGGAACGAGGGCAGGTCGATGGCGCGCGGCATGCAATAATCATTGAAGCTGGCGGTCACGAGCTGGCCGCTCTGATCATAGACGGTCCCTTCCAGCAATGCCTGTCCGACGCCCTGGGCGATGCCACCATGAACCTGGCCCTCGACGATCATCGGGTTGATGATCACCCCGAAATCGTCCACCGCTGTCCAGCGTTCGATCGTGGTGACGCCCGTGTCGGGATCGATCTCGACCTCGCAGATGTGGACGCCGGCTGGGAAGGTGAAGTTGGTGGGATCGTAGAAGGCTCCCTCCTTCAGGCCGGGCTCGAGATCTTGGCCCGAGAACTTGTGGGCGATGTAGGCCTGGAGGGCCACTTCGCCGAAGCCGAGCGTCCTGTCCGTTCCGGCAACGCCGAACTTGCCGTCCTTGAATTCGATGTCACCTTCGGAAGCTTCGAGAACATGGGCCGCGACCTTCTTGCCCTTGGCAATGACCTTGTCGAGAGCCTTCGCGATAGCCGACATGCCCACCGCGCCGGACCGCGAGCCGTAGGTTCCCATGCCGAACTGCACCTTGTCGGTGTCGCCATGGACGATGCTGACCTGGTCGATGGGAATGCCCAGCCGGTCCGACACGAGCTGCGCGAAGGTGGTCTCGTGGCCCTGGCCGTGGCTGTGCGAACCCGTGAGCACCTCGACGGAGCCCGTCGGATTGACGCGCACCTCGGCGGATTCCCACAGGCCGACGCCTGCCCCGAGGGAGCCTACCGCCTGCGAGGGAGCAATGCCGCAGGCCTCGATATAGCTCGAGAAACCGATGCCACGCAGCTTGCCGCGGCGGGCGCTCTCCTGCTTTCTCGCCTGGAAGTTCCTGTAATCGGCGAGTTCCAGCGCCTTGTCGAGCGAGGCTGCATAATCGCCCGTGTCGTAGGTCATGATGACTGGAGTCTGATGCGGGAACTGCGTGACGTAGTTCTTCCGACGGAACTCGGCCGGATCTTGGCCCAGTTCGCGCGCGGTCTTCTCGACGAGTCGCTCGACCACGAAGGTGGCTTCGGGCCGTCCGGCTCCGCGATAGGCGTCGACGGGTGCTGTGTTGGTGTAGACGGCGTCGACCTCGCAATAGATCGCCGGGATGTCGTACTGTCCCGACAGGAGAGGGGCGTAGAGGTAGGTCGGCACCGAGGAGGAGAAGGTGGACAGATAGGCGCCGAGATTGGCCGTGGTGTGAACCCGCAACCCCAAGATCTTGCCGTTCTCGTCGGTCGCCATCTCCGCATGGGTGACATGGTCCCGGCCATGCGCGTCGGAGAGGAAGGCCTCCGTGCGATCGGCCGTCCATTTGACCGGTCGCTTGACCTTCTTCGCCGCCCAGACGCAGACCGTCTCCTCGGCATAGATGAAAATCTTGGAACCGAACCCGCCGCCGACATCCGGGGCGATGACGCGCAGCTTGTGTTCGGGCGCGATGCCGATGAAGGCCGACAGCACGAGGCGCGCCACGTGAGGGTTCTGGCTCGTCGTGTAGAGCGTGTAGTTGTCGGTGCCTAAATCGTATTCGCCGACCGCCGCCCGGGGCTCGATGGCGTTCGGGACCAGGCGGTTGTTGACGAGATCGATCCTCGTCACGTGCTTTGCCCGCGCGAAGGCTGCTTCCGTCTCGTCCTTGTTGCCGAGATGCCAGTTGAACACGGTGTTGTCGGGCGAGACGTCGTGCACCTGGATTGGGGTTTTCGTGGCCTGCGCGGTATCGACGACGGCCGGGAGAACATCGTAATCGACCACGATGGCTTCGGCCGCATCCTTGGCCTGGGCGAGAGTTTCGGCGATCACCACCGCCACATGGTCGCCCACGTAGCGCACCTTGCCCTGGGCGAGCGCGGGATGCGGCCCGGCTTTCATGGGAGAGCCGTCCTTGGAATGGATCATCCAGCCGCAGATGAGGCCGCCGATCTTGTCGGCCGCGAGGTCGTCACCCGTGAAGACGGCGACGACGCCCGGCATGATCTTCGCCGGGCCGGTATCGATGGAGCGGATCACGGCATGGGCATGCGGCGAGCGCAGAAAATAGGCATAAGCCTGCCCGGGCCGGTTGAAGTCGTCGACATATCGCCCCTGGCCGGTGACGAAGCGCTGATCCTCTTTGCGGCGGACGGGGGCGCCGATCCCTGTTGCGGTCATGAAATCCTCCCTTGTCTTCGTTGGCCCTCAGCGGGACGGGAACGAAGCGGCACCTCGAAGAAGGCTCTCTGAGAAAGGCTCCTGCTCCGAGGCCCGCCTACACGTTTCCCTGTCGCGGGGCCGCGTGCCGTGGACGGGCGTATCGGTCGCCTTACTCCGCCGCCTGCGGCAGAGGGGCCTGGGCCATGGCCTGCGCTCCGGCGGCAACGGCCTTGACGATGTTGTGATAGCCCGTGCACCGGCACAGATTGCCTTCGAGTTCGGCCCGGATGGTCTGCTCGTCGAGAGCGTTCCCCTTGCGGTTCACGATATCGATGGCCGACATGATCATGCCCGGCGTGCAGTAGCCGCATTGGAGGCCGTGATGCTCCCGGAAGGCTGCCTGCATCGGGTGCAGCTCGCCATCCTTGGCGATCCCTTCGATGGTGGTCACGACGCTGGCATTTGCCTGCACGGCAAGGATGGTGCAGGCCTTCACGGCCTGACCGTTCAAATGGATGATGCAGGCGCCGCACTGGCTGGTATCGCAACCCACGTGGGTTCCGGTCAGGCGTAGGTTGTCGCGGAGAAACTGAACGAGCAGGGTACGGGGATCGACATCTGCGGTGACGGATTGACCGTTCACCGTCAGCGAGACGGTGGTCATGCGTGAAATCCTCCTCAGGCGCCGGCAACCCGGCCAACCTTAAGGCGGTCTCAGGTACCGACAGGTTTTCTTGTTGGACGATCGCACGGATGCGATCCATCGGCCGTGAGTGTGAACCTCGCTCGTTGAGTGGTCAAGTCGTGGAATATCGTGCCGAACGGCGCCCGTTCCCCGCCTATGCAGCGGACTCGGTCGGCGACAGGATTTTGGCGAAGTTGCCGAAGAACTCGTCGGCGTATTTCTTGGCGACGCCGTTGATCAGACGTCCCCCGAGCTGAGCGATCTTGCCGCCCACATGGGCCTCTACGTCGTAGACCAGCTTCGTGCCTCCCTCGACATCCTCCAGACGTACCTTCGCGCCGCCCTTGGCCCAGCCGGCGACGCCGCCCTGTCCCTCGCCACCGATGGTATAGCCGTTGGGCGGGTCGAGGTCGGAGAGCGTGACGCCGCCTTTGAACGTCGCCTTCACGGGCCCTACCGAGACCTTGGCCGTCGCCTGGAACTCCGTATCGCTGATCTTCTCCAGTTCCTGGCAGCCGGGAATCGAGGCCTTCAGAACCTCCGGGTCGTTGAGGGCCGCCCACACCGTCGCGCGATCGGCGGGAAGCATCACTTCCCCTTGCATCGTCATCGCCATGCCGTCTCCTCCTCCTGTCAATTGGTTTTGACGCCAGAGTACGGGCAAGTTCAGCGGCGCGTCACCTGCCAAAATTTGCTGCAATGCACTCTCAATGGAGGAAGCGCTCAGACTTTATGGGGTTCACCCGTGGCCTTCGCCTTCGCCAGCGCCTCGACCACGGCATCGAAGGTGAGGAGGATGGAAGCGTGACGGGCTTTCAGATCCCGCGCCGGCTCCAGCAGGGCCAGCTCCGCCCATTTGCCGGAGGGCGGCGGTCCGCCGGTCTTCAGCATCCCGCGCATCTCCTCCCGGACGGCCTGGAGCTCCTCGACCGTCGAGCCGATCACGTGGCGCCCTATGATCGATGAGGACGCCTGACCGAGGGCACAGGCTTTGACTTCGTGAGCGAAGGCGCTGACGACGTCTCCGTCGAGTTTCAGATGCACGGTGACGGTCGATCCGCACAATTTCGAATGGGCCTTGGCGCTGGCATCCGCGTCCGGCAGCGTGCCGAGAAGCGGAATATCGGCCGCAAGCTCCAAGATCCTTCGGCTGTAGATATCGTTCAGCATCCTGCCCGGAGCCATCCGACGGTCGTGCGCCTCCGGGACCGATCAGACGCCGCATCCGGCTGCCTGTCAATGCTTCGGTCTGTCACCGACCGGCACGCGTGTCGCATAGCGGTTGCGGTCCGGGCGGCCATGGTGGCAGTATCGCTCTCGGAGCCTTGCTCGAACATGCTCCTTTCGCCGGGAAATCTTCATGCTCTCGACCGATACGGATATCCTCAAGACCGCGGAAGCCTGGAAGCGCGAGGGCAGGGGCGTCGCCATCGCGACCGTCGTCGAGACCTGGGGCTCGGCGCCGCGTCCCGTCGGCAGCCATCTGGTGATCGACGGCGATACGAATTTCCTGGGATCCGTGTCCGGTGGATGCGTGGAGGGCGCGGTCATCACTGAGGCGCTGGACGTCATCGCGGACGGAAAGCCGCGCATGCTCGAGTTCGGTGTCGCCGACGAGACCGCTTGGCAGGTCGGACTGTCCTGCGGTGGGCGGATCCGGGTCTATGTGGAACGGGTGGATTAGGATGTCCGACCGGCCTTCGTCGCTCCCCGCAGGAGGTGAGGAAACCGCATGCGGCTGAGTCTTCTGTCCGATCTCAACGCGGAGCGCGCGGCCAGACGCGCCGCCGTCCTCGTGACCGATGTCGCTTCGGGCGAGCAGCGCCTCGTCCATGAGGCGGAGATCGCAGGCGATCCGCTCGCGCAGGAGCTGCGGGAGCGGCTTCGCGAAGGCAAGAGTGCCATAGTCGAGCAGAGCGGCCGACAGTTCTTCCTGACCGTCCAGGCCCCACCGGTGAGAATAGTCGTGATCGGCGCCGTCCATATCAGCCAAGCGCTGGCGCCCATGGCCAAGGGCGTCGATTTCGACGTCACCATCATCGACCCGCGCACGGCCTTCGCGACTCCCGAGCGTTTTCCGGATGTGCCGGTTCGTGCCGAATGGCCCGACGCCGTCCTGCCGGAGACGGGCCTCGACCGATATACGGCCGTCGTGGCGCTCACCCACGACCCGAAGATCGACGATCCCGCGCTCACTGCGGCTCTGCGGTCCGAATGCTTCTACATCGGCGCGCTCGGCTCGCGCAAAACTCACGAACGCCGCGTTCAGCGCCTGACGGCGTCCGGTTTCACCGAGACGGATCTCGCCCGCATCCATGCGCCGATCGGGCTCGATATCGGGGCCGTTTCGCCGGCTGAGATCGCAGTCTCGATCCTGGCGGAGATCGTTGCCACCCTGCGCAAGGAGCGGAGGCGACCGGCGTGAAGTTCGGCCCTGTTCCCGTTCATGAAGCCATCGGGGCGCTCGCAGCCCACAGCGTGCGGGCGAATGGAACGTTCGTGAAAAAAGGAACAGTCATTTCGCCCGACATCGTCTTGCAATTGAAGCAGGCCGGCGTCGAGACGATCATCGCGGCGCGGTTCGAGCCGGGAGACATTGCCGAGAACGAAGCAGCCTTACGGCTCGCCCGCGCTCTTGCGGGAGACAACGTCGTGGTCGAAGCCCCTTTCACGGGGCGCTCCAACCTCTACGCCGAGGTGTCGGGCATTCTCCTCATCGATGCCGAGGCGATCAACGGCCTCAACGCCGTCGACGAGGCCATGACCGCCGCCACCCTGCCGGTCTACAAGCCGGTCGTTCCGGGGGAGATGATCGGCACCGTCAAGATCATCCCCTATGCCATTCCGGAAACTCTGCTGCGGGAGGGGATCGCAAGGGCAGGCGAGGGCGCCCTGCGCATCGCGCCTTATATGCGCCGCTCGGTCGGGGTCGTATCGACCCTTCTTCCCGGCCTCAAGCCGAGCGTGGTCGACAAGACCCTTGCGGCGCTCTCGGAGCGGCTGGAGCCCGCCGATGCAAGGATCGTGGCCGATCGTCGGGTTCCGCACGAGGCGGCTTCCTTGGCCGAGGAACTGGCCACCCAGGCCCAAGGCAACGCGCAGCTCATCGTCGTCTTCGGCGCATCGGCCATCGCCGACCGCCGAGATGTCATTCCCTCCGCCATCGAGAGGGCCGGGGGACGGGTGGACCATTTCGGCATGCCCGTCGATCCGGGAAACCTGCTGCTCATCGGCTCCATCGCCGGAAAGCCCGTGATCGGAGCCCCGGGTTGCGCACGGTCGCCGAAGGAGAACGGATTCGACTGGATTCTGCAGCGCCTTCTTGCGGACGTGCCCGTGACGCGGGCTGACATCATGTCCCTGGGCGTCGGTGGGCTTCTCATGGAGATCGTTTCCCGACCCCAGCCGCGCGAAGGCGGCGAAAGCGAGGGAGAGGAATGAGCCGGAAAGCGAGAGATGTGGCCGCCATCCTTCTGGCGGCCGGGCGCGGCACGCGCTTCGGCGAAGAGCCGAAGCTGCTGGCCCAGGTCAATGGCAAGGCCCTGGTTCGCCATGCGGCCGAGGCCGCCGTCAATTCCGCAACCGATCCGGTGATCGTGGTGACGGGGCACCGTGCCCAGGAGGTCCAATCGGCGCTGCTCGGGCTCCCCGTTCGCATCGTTCACAACGCCCTGTTCGCCCAAGGGCTCTCGACCTCCCTCAAGGCCGGGTTCTCCGCGCTTCCGCCATCGGCGCGCGCTGCCGTCGTCCTCCTCGGGGACATGCCGTTCGTGACGGCCGATCTCATTAATGCTCTCGTGGCCGGATGGCGGGAAAGCGGAGAGCCGTCGGCTCTGGTTCCGACATGGAACGGCCAGCGCGGGAACCCGGTCGTGATCTCGCGTGCGCTTCAGGACATGGTCGAAGGGCTTTCAGGAGATGTCGGGGCAGGCCCGATCCTGCGCGCAAGGCCCGATGTGCTGGAATGGCCTGCCAATGATCCCGCGGTGGTGCAGGATATCGACACGCGAGAGGAATTCGACAAGCACCTCCTCTGAACGGCACGGCATCAGCACTATTTCCGCGCCGGGCGCTCCACCTTGGTGATGTGAATTCGAACGCGGCCGTGAATGATCTCTTCGAACTGGCCTCCGGCAGATGTTTCGGTTTCGGTCCAAGGGGTGTTCGGAGATCCGGCGGAGGCGGCTTCTTCCACGGCGCTCGCAGCCCGTTCTTCCTGCCACCCCTCGGAGCGCCAGGAGGCCTGCTGCTCATCGAGGTCCAGCACACCCTCCTGATCCAGGATCCTGACGGCCTGATCGACTGCGCCTTCATCGCATTCCGCGATCACCATGGATCCGCCGCGAAGCACGCCCTCGGCATAGGCATATGCATCGGCTCGCGAGAAGCCCTCATCCTCCAGGAACGAAGCGAGATTGTGCGGGGTCGACCAGATCGAGATGGCGTCTCGGGAGATGCCTGCCTGCTCCAGACGGCTTGCCGCGGCCGCTGCATGCGGCTCACTGTGGAAGAGGGCACTGACGGTCTTTGTCATTCGGGTCTCCTGCAAGGCTGCGCGATGTCGAACTGACTTGCCAAGAGCTGAGCCGGATCTGCCGGTCGTCGCGCCCTCGGGAACACGGCGCGAGGGCTGGAGCGTCAGGGGCTCGGCCGAGCGGGAATGTCACCTTGCGAATGTATCATCCGGGGAGCGGATTGACTATCGGCCTGCGCGCCGCGGGCCTCGGGACGGGAAGGCTTCCGTGAAAACAAGTCCAACCCGCAGGAAGCAACTCTTGCAAGAGAGCCCTCGGCTTAGAACGCCGTTTTCGTCAGGATGAGAATGGCCCCGACGAGGACCAGGGCGAAGGCTGGCCAATGCGTTCTGAAGCTGAACGCCCGCGTGCTCTGCCGCGGTTCGAGACTCGCCTGCGCCTTCGTCGCCCCGCCAAGCCTCGCATCGCTCAGCCGTCCTCCCCAGAGAGCCTGAGCCGCTCCGTAGACGATGCCGGCGATGATGAGCAAGGCGCCGATCCAGATGAGGAGAATCCCGGAATCCATGAAGCCTTCTCCCTGGGTGCAGGACGAGCCACCATACCATGAAACCTGGGATATGGGGACAAAGCCGTGCGCACGACAGCTTGGCGGGTCAGGCATTTCCTCGACGACAGCCGCTCCGTTTGAGACTATGATGGTGCGACAGGTCGCGGTTGGGCGTGACCTTTTGAGACGATGCACCATGACCGCGATCTGGGCTGCGAAGGTTCAGCTCTGGAGGTGCGGCCATGGCCCAATTTCATATCGTCGCCGGCGCAAGCGCGACCCCGGCTCATCCTATCATCCGAAAGATCTCTCCCGCAGACCTGAAGGAGGCCTTGTCGAGGGGCTTCGACGACTTCTGGGCCATGCCGTCCCATCTCGTGTTTCTGGGGCTGATCTATCCGATTTTCGGCGTGTGCCTCGCCGCTCTCACCTTCACTTCGAACGCTCTGCCGCTGCTCTACCCGCTGGCTACGGGCTTTGCTCTCGTGGGACCGTTCGCGGGCACTGGTCTTTACGAGATCAGCCGGCGGCGGGAGCTGGGTCTGCCCACGTCCTGGCGGGATGCGTTCTCAGTCCTGAACTCCCCCGCCATTCCATCGATCATCGGGATGGGCATCATCCTGCTGGTGATCTTTCTCACGTGGTTGACCACTGCGCGGGTACTGTACGAGTCCCTGTTCGGGTACGCCGCTCCCACCTCCTATGAGCAGTTCGTCCATCGGGTTCTCACGACCCCGGAAGGGATGAGGCTGATCGTTTGGGGCAACCTCCTGGGATTCGTCTTCGCCCTCGTGGTGCTGAGCATCAGCGTCATTTCCTTTCCGCTTCTGCTCGACCGGGACGTCGGCGTGGCAGTGGCAGTCTACACCTCCATCAAGGCAGTCGCCGAGAACCCTCTCACGATGGCGCTCTGGGGCTTGATCATCGCGGCGGCGCTGCTCGTCGGCTCCATTCCCCTGTTCGTGGGGCTTGCCGTCGTGATGCCGGTGCTCGGACACGCAACCTGGCATCTTTACAGACGCGTGGTGGAGCCGCCCCGCGCCGAGGACATCCATCCGGCGGACAAGTCCGTCCTGCGCTCCTTCGACGGGACCTGACGGGGCGGGGCCTTGCGGTCCTGCGATCAGTGAGCGGATGCAAAGAATGTGAGCCGCGACAGAAGCGTGTGATCCGACTCGAGCACCATGATGGCCACGAAGACCAGGAGCGCGCTCATCGGCACCAGGATGGCATAGACGAGCGCCAGGCGTTCCCAGGCCATGTGCATGAACACGGCGACGATGAGCCCTGCCTTCAGCACCATGAACAGGAGAATGAGAGAGTATCGCAGCCCTCCCTCGAGCTGGAAGTAATCGACCAGATACGAACCGGTGCTCAGGATGAACAGCCAGGCCCAGACGACGAGGTAGAGCTTGATGGGATGCTGCTGCCCTTGAGCGTGAGTGGATGTGACTGCCGTTGCCTGTGCCATGGATGGCCTCTCACCAAAGATAGAAGAAGGCGAAGATGAAAACCCAGACCAGATCGACGAAGTGCCAGTAGAGGCCCATGATCTCGACGGCCTCGTAACTACCTTTGCGGCTGGTGAAAAAGCCGCGCCGCCGCTCGTCGAAATCGCCGCGCCAGACTTTTCTGGCAATGGTGAGGAGGAAGATCACGCCGAAGGTCACATGGGTGCCGTGGAAGCCCGTGATCATGAAGAAGGACGATCCGAACTGGGCGGCTCCCCAGGGATTGGTCCAGGGGCGCACGCCCTCGTGGATCAGCTTGGTCCACTCGAAGGCCTGCATGCTGACGAAGGTGGCGCCGAGAAGAGCCGTCACCAGCATCAGGGCGGCGGTTTTCTTGCGGTCGCGGCGATAGCCGAAGTTCACCGCCATCGCCATGGTTCCGCTGCTGCTGATCAGGACGAAGGTCATGATGGCGATCAGGAGCAGCGGCAGAGACGTGCCGCCGATGGTCAGGGCGAAGACCTCGCTCGGATTCGGCCACGGCACGGTCGTCGACATCCTCGCCGTCATGTAGGCGATCAGGAAGCTGCTGAAGACGAAGGTGTCGCTGAGCAGAAAGATCCACATCATCGCCTTGCCCCAGGGCACATTCCTGAAGGCCTGCCTGTCGGAGGCGAAATCGACGGCGATGCTGCGCAAGCCGGAATTGTCGTCGCGGTCGGCCTGAAGTTCTGAAAAGGCTTGCTCGGTCATGATGGGAGATCCCTCTTCAGGTCAGCACCTGCCGGCAGATGGCGATGACGGTTCCGGCCCAGCCCGCCAGGATGCTCAAGAGGATAAGCCAGACCACGAGCAGGAAGTGCCAATAGGTGGCGCACAGATCCACGCTGAGCCGCAGACGCTCGATGGGCGCGCCGCGCCATGCCTTCGAAACGGTGCCCCCCAGAGCCACCAGGCCGCCGAGGACGTGCAGCCCATGGAGCCCGGTCAGCACATAGAAGAAGGCATTGGCCGAATTGGAGGTCAGAAAATATCCGTCCGCCGTCAGCTGACGCCAGGCCAGAAGCTGCCCCGAGACGAAAGCGAGGGTCGTGACGCCCGCCGCGAGAAGGCCGATCTTGAGCCTGTCCTCGTCACCATCGCGGGCCGCGTTGCGCGCTCCCTGAAGCGCGATGCTGCTGAGCGCGAGCATTCCCGTGTTCAGCCAAAGCACATTGGGGAGAGGAACGTCGCGCCAGTCCGGCAACTGCATCCGCATCGCATAGGCGCTGATGAAGAGCGCGAAGAGCGAGCCGACGACCGCCAGGAAGACGCCGAGCCCCACTTTCGCGGTCGATGGCGGCGACGGAACCGGCGACGGGGCTTCCAGAACGCCCTGTTCCAGCCACGGCTTCGACATCACGCCTTGGCGCAGGAGCCACCATGTTCCGATCGTGAAAAGCGCCGTCAGGAAAAAGAGGATGCTAGCCATGCGCGGCTCCCGACGGGACCTGAGCGTTGGGCTGGTTCTGCGGGATGAAATCCTCCGCCGCGCCCGGAACGCTGTAATCGTAGGCCCAGCGGTAGACTACCGGCGGCGTCTTGCCCCAATTGCCGTGCGGAGGAGGCGTCTCAGGGGTCTGCCATTCCAGAGTGGTCGCCTGCCAGGGATTGCCTCCGGCCGGACGCCCATGCCGCAGGCTCCAGAACAGGTTGAAGACGAAGAGCAGCTGGGTCGCGCCGACGATCAGCGCCGCGATGGTGATGAAGGCGTTGAGCGTGTGAGCGGAGGGCGGGACGAAGCTCATCTCCCCGATCTCGTAATAGCGGCGCGGAACCCCCATGAGGCCGAGATAGTGCATGGGAAAGAAGATCGCGTAGGCGCCGAGGAAGGTGACCCAGAAATGGATCTTTCCGAGCGCGTCGTTCATCATCCGGCCGGTCACTTTCGGGTACCAGTGATAGATTGCGCCGAAAATCACGAGGATCGGGGCGACGCCCATCACCATGTGAAAATGCGCCACCACGAACATCGTGTCGGAGAGCGGAACGTCCACCACCACATTGCCGAGGAAAAGCCCCGTCAGACCTCCGTTCAGAAAGGTGACGATGAAGGCGAGCGCGAACAGCATCGGCACGGTGAGGTGGATGTTCCCGCGCCAGAGGGTCAGGATCCAGTTATAAACCTTGATCGCGGTCGGGATGGCGATGATGAGCGTCGTCGTGGCGAAGAAGAAGCCGAAATACGGGTTCATGCCGCTCACGTACATGTGGTGCGCCCAGACGACGAAGCTGAGCGCGCCGATGGCGAGCAGCGCCCAGACCATCATGCGGTAGCCGAAGATGTTGCGCCGCGCGTGGGTGCTGATCAGGTCCGAGACGATGCCGAAAGCGGGCAGGGCGACGATGTAGACTTCGGGGTGCCCGAAGAACCAGAAAAGATGCTGGAAGAGCAGGGGACTCCCGCCGCTGCGGTCCAGAGGCTGGCCCATCTCGACCATCGTCGGCATGAAGAAGCTCGTGCCGAGCGCCCTGTCGAACAGCATCATCACGGCGCCGACGAACAGGGCCGGAAACGCCAGCAGCGCCATGAAGCTCGCGGTAAAGATGCCCCAGACGGTCAACGGCATGCGCATCAGGGTCATGCCCCGCGCCCGACCCTGCAGCACCGTCACCACGTAGTTCAGGCCGCCCATCGTGAAGCCGATGATGAAGACCATCAGCGAAACCAGCATCAGAATGATGCCCCAGTCCTGCCCTCCGGGAGTTCCCGACAGGATCGCCTGCGGAGGATACAGGGTCCAGCCGGCTCCCGTCGGGCCGCCCGGCGCGAAGAAGCTCGCGATCAGGATCAGCACGGCCAGGAGATAGACCCAGAAGCTCAGCATGTTGACATAGGGAAAGACCATGTCGCGCGCGCCGACCATGAGCGGGATCAGGTAGTTGCCGAAGCCGCCGAGAAAGAGCGCTGTCAGCACATAGACCACCATCATCATCCCGTGCATGGTGATGAACTGGTAATAGGCGTTGGAATCGATGAAGGAAAAGACGCCCGGAAATCCGAGCTGAAGGCGCATCAGCCACGACAGCACGAGAGCGATCAGGCCGACCGAGAGGGCAGTGAACGAATATTGGATGGCGATGACCTTCGCGTCCTGGCTGAAGACGTATTTCGTCACCCAGCTATGGGGGTGGTAGAGTTCGACATCTTCGAGATCGGGCGCGGGGACCGCTCCGATGGAACCTAGCGGGACATCAACCATCAGGACACACTCCCTGGCCGTTTCCTCAGCCCCCTATGCGCCGGTCACCGGCGCCTTGTTCATTGGGCTGCGGGGGCGAGCCGCGCGAAGTCGCGCGATGCCTGCTCCTGCAGCCATGCCTGGTAATCGCTCTGTTCCTGGACCACGACGGTTCCACGCATCTGAGGATGCCCCACGCCACAGAGTTCCGCACACAGAATCTCGAAGGTTCCGGTCCGCGTCGGCGTGAACCAGATATAGGACACCTGGCCCGGCACGAGGTCCATCTTCGCCCGCATCTCGGGCACATAGAAATCATGAATGACGTCGACGGAGCGCAGGAGCGCCTTGACCGGCTTGCCGACGGGCAGATGCAGTTCGCCGCCCTCGATCACGACATCGTCCTGTCCCGCCGGATCATCGCGGCTGATCCCGAGCGGGTTGTCGGGACTGATGAGGCGCGCGTCGGATATGCCGAGCTTGCCATCGGGACCCGGCAGCCTGAAGCTCCACTGCCATTGCTGGCCGAGAACTTCGACATTGGTCGCGTCCTGCGGAACCGTGATGAACTGCCTCCAGACGAACAGGCCCGGCGTCAGCATGGCCGCGACGCCGATGGCGGTGACGACGGTCAGCCACAGCTCCAGCTGTTTGCTCTCCGGCTCATAATGCGCCTGCCGCCCGGGCTGGTGGCGAAAGCGCCAGACGCAATAGGCCATGAAGAGGACGACGGCGACGAAGACCGCGCCGGCGATCCAGAAGGTGATGATGATCGTGGAGTCGATATACGCCCAGTTCGACGCGATGGGCGTCCACCACCAGGGGCTCAAGAGATGGAAAGCCACCGAGCCGACGGCGATCAGAACCAGTACGAGCGCTACAGCCATCCCCGTTCATCCTTACCCGTAGAGGCTGTCGGTATGAAACAGAAGGCGATACGTACTCCGTCAAAGCAATTTGCTTATTCAAAGCCGGAACTGCCTTGGACGACACGAAGGAGAACGCGCACAACACTGCGCTCTCCCAAGCAACCTTCCCGCTTCTCAAGCGGTGGAGGCTTCCTGTTAAGTTCTCCCGAAAAACTATACCTAACGCCTGCCTTGGTCAATGATCGGCCACGCCTGGGGAAAGGCGGCCCACGCGCGCACCTGCCTGGAGGGCAGTGGGGATTGCGAGCGGCTGAGGAGGCACAGACCGGAACCATTGGTCCGGTCTGCGTCCGTGGCAGGCGCATTGCGAGAATGCCGTGCCGGGCTATTGAGGCCCGGCCTGGACCCGCGTCAGCGGCGTGCCATCCACCGCGGTGGCTTCAGCGTTTTCCAGCTTCTTGATGTCCTCAGGCGACAGCCTGGGCCGGTCCACTTTGATCGTCAGCTTGTCCAGCTTGGCCGTCAGCGGGAACGGCGGCGTGTAATCGGCATCGTTCACGCCGGTGAGCGTATCCGAGCCGATGTCGAAGGCCTCGTCCCATTGCAGGATCATCGGCAGGGTCTGCGGCAGCGTGATCATCTGCACCTCCTTGCCGTCCACCCTGAGCGTGCCGGTTCCGGAGCGGCCAACGCCGCTCATGCTGTCGAACGCAAGGGTGCCGGCGCCCAGGCCGTCGTACCGGAAATCAAATTCCAGCGTGTGCTTGCCGGGCGCGAGAGCGTCAGGCCCCTCCCACTTCACCCGCTTCAGATCGACCAGGTTCCACAGGAACACCGGCTTGCCTTTGAGCAGGTAGAAGCCGTACCCGGCGAAGCGCCCGCCGGAGGTCAGGATCATGCCTTCCGCGCCCTCCGGCGGCACTTCGATGTCGGCCGTAATCGTGTAGGAGGTATTCAGCAGCACCGGCGAGTCGCCCTGCGGCAGGCCCGTCATCGGCTGGGTGTAGACGAACTCGGAGCGCCCCGCGGTGATGTTCGGGCGCGGCGCGACGATGCGCGCGGCGACAGAAGCATCCATCGGGAACACCTGGTACTTCTTCGCCTCCGCGATGAACATCTGTTTCAGCTCTTCGACCTTCTGCGGATTCTGTCCCGCCACGTCGGTGGTCTGGTTGAAGTCTTTGCCCAGGTCGTACAACTGGAGCACCTGGTTGTTCAGCGGATCGGGATTGGCCGGGCCGAAGGCTTCCCAGGGAGCCCGGTTGACCTTGGTGCTCAGAAGCCAGCCGTCGTGATAGAGCGCCCACTGACCGAACATCTCGAAGTACTGCGTCGTGTGCCGTGACGGCGCCTTGGCGTTCGCGGCTTCGAAGGTGTAAGTGAAGCTCGTGCCCTCGATCGGCGCCTGCTTGATCCCGTCGACGACTTCCGGCGCCGCGATCCCGGCGGCCTCAAGAATCGTCGGCACGACGTCGATCACATGCACGAATTGTTCGCGTAAGGCTCCTTTGTCCTTGATGCGCGCCGGCCAGGAGACAGCCATGTTCTGGTTGATGCCGCCGAGCTGCGATGCATTCTGCTTGAACCACTGGAACGGCGTATCGAAGGCCCATGACCAGCCGGCCGACATGTGGTTGTAGGTCTGCTCGGTGCCCCAGACATCGTAGAACTTCATTTGGACATCGACGGGTAATTCGTTCAGGCCGTTGAAGAAAGCCACCTCGTTCGGCGTCCCTCTCGGTCCACCCTCGGCGCTGGTTCCATTGTCGCCGTTGATATAAATGACCAGCGTGTTGTCGAGTTGGTCGATGTCGTCGAAGGCCTGGATCACGCGTCCGATTTCATGGTCGCTGTAGGCTGCGTAGGCCGCGAAGACCTCGACCTGGCGGATGAACAGCTTCTTCTCCTGGTCCGAGAGCGTGTCCCATTCCTTCAGGATGTCCTTGGGCCAGGGCGCCAGCTTGGCATCCTGCGGGATCACGCCGAGCCGCTTCTGGCTCTCGAAGATGCGCTCGCGCAGCTTGTTCCAGCCCTCGTCGAAGAGATGCATGTCGCTGATCGTCTTGATCCATTCCGCCGTCGGGTGATGCGGCGCATGGGTGGCGCCGGGCGCATACTTGACGAGGAGCGGCTTGTCCGGCTGGATCTGATGCATCCGGTTGATGTAGCCGATCGCGTCGTCGGCCATGGCAGTGACCAGGTTCCAGCTTCCGGCCGGCTTGCCCTCGAACGGGTAGATCTGCGTCGTGTTGCGGAAGAGGTTCGGCTGCCACTGGTTGGCATCGCCGCCGACGAAACCGTAGAAGTACTCGAAGCCCATGCCCGTCGGCCACTGGTCGAACGGCCCCGCCTGACTGGCTGCAAAGGCCGGCGTGTTGTGGTCCTTGCCGAACCAGGAGGTGGCGTAGCCATTGTCCTGCAGGATCCGGCCGATGGTTGCCTTGTCCTTGCCGATTATGCTGTTGTAGCCGGGAAAGCCCGTGGATTGCTCGGAGATCACCCCGAAGCCCGCCGAGTGGTGATTGCGACCGGTGATGAGCGCAGCCCGGGTGGGTGAGCACAGGGCCGTGGAGAACACGCGGTTGTAGCGCAGGCCCGCATTGGCGACCCGGTCCATTGCTGGTGTCGGGATGACACCGCCGAAGGTGCTGGGCACGCCGAAGCCGGCATCGTCGGTGATGATGAGCAGGACATTGGGCGCGCCCTTCGGCGGCACGACGCGCGGCGCCCACCAGGGTTTGGACTGCAAGGCATCATTCTTGATCACGCCGCCGAACTGCGGGTCCGGCGCGGGAAGCTGGCGTCCGTCGATGGTGGTGGTCGCGTCCGGCGCGCCGGGCGTGCCGGTTGTCTGCTGGGCCTGGGCCGCGGAGATCGCCAGGAAACTGGCGGTAGCGAGGGACAGGATGACTGACGAGGCTTTTTTCATGTCCGCGATCCTTCGTGAAAGGCAGCAGGTCAAATCCCGGCGAGCAGGGCGAGGGGAAGCATTCCTCGTTTCAGGGGAGCACGCCTTCTCAAGGATGCAATGAAGATTGGCCGGCTGAAGCGTGCTTGATCGAACCGGACATTGCCTTGACCGGAATGGACAGGCGCGGCTCTCCTAATCCCGAAGGGTCGCCGATCCAACGGACGTTGAGGCTGCTTTCATACCGGGCAATTCGAAGCTGTAACTCGGCGAGCCTGCCGTGTTGTCCGGCATGCATGACTTCGTGCCCGTTCGCGTTCGTGTTGAGGATGTTTCTATTGTGTTCTCATCACGTCATGAGGCAAATACACGCACCAGTAGTTGTGAATCTTTGGGGTGAAGGGTGTTACGAGAAACTGGTCAACAGGCCTGAGCACGGGCGCGAAGCGGTATGATTTGCCGCCATAACAGGAGCGGGGCACGGATGCTGTTTTCATGGATGAAACTGGCCATTGAGACGAACAGGCTGGCTCTGGAGTCTCAGATCGTCATCTGGACCCGACTGACCCAGATCGCCCGCGGCCAGGGCACGCCTGCCGAGTCCATGCTGATGGTGACGGAGAAGATGGCTGCCTTTGCTGAGGCGACCGCAACGGTGGCGACAGGCGGTTCGGCCCACAAGGTCGTCAAGGATTATCGCAAGCGTGTTCGGGCGAATGTGAGGCGTCTGAAGCGCTGACAGCAGACTCCTCATTCGGGTCCTGTGTGGCCCTGTGAGATCAAAGAAAACCCCAGGGCCGGTCAGCTGCATTGTGCGGACCCGGTGGGCCGTGCTGGCGCCGTTGCTATGCCGGCAGCACGACCACCTTCGTCTTGACCGGCGTTCGTGAATAGAGGTGCATCATGTCCTGAGTGAGAAGGCCGACGCAGCCGCTTGTGATGCCTGTACCAATCGATTCGGCATCGAGGCTGGCGTAGATCGTATAGAGCGTATAAGCGCCGTTCTGATAGAGATAAAGCGTACGGGCGCCGAGCGGATTGTCGAGGCCGCCCGGCATGCCGCCGGCATATTTGGCCGCCTCGGGCTGGCGCTTGATCATTTCCTTGGGCGGGGTCCAGGTTGCCCATTCGGCCTTGCGCCCGACATAAGCGTCACCGCTCCACCGGAACCCGTCGCGGCCGACATTGGCGCCATAGCGGGTCGCGTATCCGTCGTCTTCGATGCGGTAGACATAGTAATTGCCGGGGTCGACGATAATCGTACCAGGTGCCTCCTTGGTATCGTAGCGAACTGTCCGGCGATAATATTTCGGATCAACCTTGCTGATATCGGCCGCCGGGATCGGGAATTTCTCATCGGGCACCGGCCCGTAGACCTTCGTTGCCTCAGCGAAGCTCATGCCGTCGGATGTCACGCACCCAGCCAGCCCCAGCGCGCCGACACCGGCGGCCGAGCCGACCAGAAACGACCGGCGGGTGAGAAACTCCGTCCGACGCCCGAGCAAAGTTGCCTCTCCAGCATCGGCATTTCCACCGTTCATGATCATGATTTTTGTCCCAGTGCCGGACGAGAAGATGCGCCGGCCTACACCCGCTGACCGTCTTGCTGAGCTGAGATTGCCGTCACACGGACCGATTGGCAAGCTCGGGCCTTCGCTGCGCGCCGCACCGTGCCAGAGCAAACGCGATGAGAATGAGGCCTGAGAATGTGGGCCACTCGAATACTGAAGCGAAATCGCTTTCATTTGCAGGATGTTAAGGGGCATGCGGTGGGGTGTCTATATAACTACCATTCCACCGCGTTCACACAAGTTTAGTCCGATTTAGCATATCCCTGTATATTCAGGGCTCTTCTGGTCGCAATCATGTTTGAATGCATACGTTGTCGTTCACCTCAAGCCCTTCCACAAGATATGATCGAAACTAGCGCAGATTCGACTTAAACGGCCTCATATCCGCAGTTCCTGAGGTGTTCCGGCGCTCCTCGGATGAGAATGCATTGAGCAGTTCTCAGGTGGTTGCCCAGAGTATCCCCTTGATGTGTGCACCCGCTTTGCGCAGAAGTGCCTTAAACTTGGAGAAGAGCCACTCAATTGGGGTGAGATGGGACTATACGGCGGCAGGTACAGCAAACTGGCCCCGACCGCTCGGATCTTCTCCTCAACACCTGCCAAATTGTGAGTGGCCAGCTTGGCGAGCACGACCACATGGCCTTTCGAAAAGGCTGGTGCCAGCACTTACCCGACATAGGCCCGGAAGATCGCGCCTCTCATGGTGCCGTCCACCACGGGCGGAGCGATGATCCCGATCTCGCGCAGACGCGCTACGAAGGTGGTGGTGAGCCGGTGCCCGTGCGGCACAGCGTCGACCACCCGCTGCCCGCGCGGCGCCCTCCCGTAGCGCCGGGTCTCATGTTGGTGGCGGTGCCGGTCTCGTCGAGGAACACAAAGTGGCTGGCGTCCATGAAGCGCTGCGACACCCGAAAGCGGTGGCGCTCCTGAGCTATTATACAGCCGGCCGGTCCCGCTCGGCCGCCCTAGGCGTCATTTTTTTGTGCGTCAGGTCCATGCGCTTGAGCATCAGGTGATGAATGATCGAGAGTGCCTGCACCACGATCCCGCGGGTGCGCAGCTCGGCCCGGTCTCGGCCAGCGTGATGCCGGATTTGGCGTCCACCAGGGAACGCAGCAGCTCCTGAGACAATGGTGTGGTCATAGGGAGCCTCTGTGCTCACGCCCTTGGCCACATGGAGTCAGATCTTCCGATTTCGTTCGACCCCAAACCGCTCTAAAGGGTGTCTGGAAATTAAGCTGCTGCATGGGCTAATCTTTTGGTCCTAAGCCGGCTCATCGCGAGGTAGATCCACGTCTCGGTGGTGGCCGAGAGGCGTTCCCAATCCTTGGCTAATCGCCGGTTGCGCATGAGCCACCCGAAGGTGCGCTCCACAATCCAGCGCTGGGGCAGAATAGAAAAACCGGCTGGCATCTCGGGCGCGGGCTGATCGGCCGGAACCCATGCCCAGCGCCGCGGCCGCTTCACGATCAGCAGCGTCCATCCGAGCTCCGTTGCCAGCCAGGAGGCCAGACCCTGATAGCCCATGTCGGCAAACAGGCATTCCACCTCCGGGTAGCGGCCTCTCAGATCGGCCAGCACCGCTTCCGCCGCCCGTCGGTCATGCACGTCAGCGGGATGCACCAAGACGTGCAGGATCAGCCCTTGCGTGTCGACCACCAGATGGCGCTTGCGGCCGGAGGTCCGCTTGCCACCATCATAACCCCGCACCCCACCGGCCTCGCTGGTGCGTGCGGTTGCGGGCTGCGGCCAGCCAGCACCCGGGCTCATGCGCGCAAGACATCGTTGATGGACCGCCACGTGCCACGCTGGCGCCACCGCCGAAAGTGATCGTACACGCTCTGCCAGGGTGGGAACTCGTGTGGCAGCGGGCGCCATGGATCGCCGCCGCGCAGGATGTAGAGGATCGCATTCAGCACCCGCCGCAGATCATGCTTGCGAGGCCGCCCGCGGCGGGTTGTGGGGGTAAGAAGGGGCGCCAGGATCGCCCACTCCGCATCACTCAGGTCGGTGTCGTAGCCAAGGGCTGTCATGCCCCTTCAGGTGGGCACCACCCGATTTTCCAGACACCCTCTAGAGCACCGGACGATTACACGGACGCATATCCGGCTGCCTTGAGGTAGTTCCAACACTCTTGTGGCTCGAAGAGATCGCAGATGTCGCCGAGCGCTCGCCAGAGTGCATCAAAGGTTCG